>JAGXLT010000049.1 GCA_018334525.1 Gammaproteobacteria bacterium | reverse complement strand
CTGATCTGTCATTACAGGCGCTCCAGCTCAGGATGCGGCAGCTCACCGTTATGCACATGCAGTCGGCCAAACTCAGCGCAACGATTCAGCGTAGGAATGGCTTTGCCCGGATTCAGTAGCCCCAGCTCATCAAAGGCCGCTTTAATGGCATGGAACTGAGTAATTTCGGCGGTTGCAAACTGCACACACATTTCGTTAATTTTTTCTACGCCGACGCCATGCTCGCCCGTCACCGTGCCGCCCACCTCAACGCACAGCTGTAATATTGCACTACCGACGGCCTCTGCGGCTTCTAGCTGCCCGGGTTGGTTGCCATCGAACATGATCAGCGGGTGTAAATTGCCATCACCGGCATGAAAAACGTTGACCGTTTCCAGGTTATAAGCGGCGCTTAGCTCGCTAATGCGCTTGAGCACGTACGCTAGCTGTTTGCGGGGAATGGTGCCGTCCATACAGTAGTAATCAGGCGAGATGCGGCCAACGGCAGGGAAGGCCGCTTTGCGCCCGGCCCAAAATTGCGCGCGTTCGGTATCATCTTTGGCCACCTGAATACGCGATGCGCCATGTTCACGTAGGCAGGCCTCTACCGCTTTTTGCTGGTCGGCCACTTCGGCTTCGCTGCCATCAAGTTCACAAATCAAAATGGCGGCTGCCGCCGTATCGTAGCCTGCTTTCACAAAATCCTCAGCCGCTTGAATGGCAGCACCATCCATCATTTCCAGGCCCGCCGGAATGATGCCGCCTGCAATGATCGCGGCAACCGCATGACCACCTTGCTCAACATCATCAAACGAGACCATTAAAACCTGTTTCGTCAGGGGGTTGGGTAGCAGTTTTAAGGTGACTTCTACTACCACGCCGAGCATGCCTTCTGATCCATGCATCAGGGCGAGTAAATCCAGCCCCGGGCTGTCAAGCGCCTCGCTGCCGAAGGTGGTGAGTTCGCCCTCCATGGTCAGCACTTTAACGGCAAGGACGTTATTGACAGTCAGTCCATACTTTAAGCAGTGCACGCCGCCGGCGTTCTCGCCCACATTACCGCCAATCGAGCAGGCAATTTGTGATGATGGATCAGGCGCGTAGTAAAGCCCATAGGGCGCGGCGGCCTCAGTAATCGCAAGATTACGCACGCCGGGCTGTACCCTTGCGATGCGGCGCTCTGCATCAATGTCTAGGATTTTGTTGAACTTGCCCAGCGCCAGCAGCAGCCCTTGGGGGTGAGGCAGGGATCCACCTGACAGACTGGTGCCGGAGCCGCGTGTAACAACGGGCACGCCGGCCTCATGACAGGTTTGAAGCACGCCCTGAATTTGCTCTACCGTCTCGGGAATGGCGACGAGCAGTGGCAGCTGCTTATACGCGGCTAAGCCATCGCATTCATAGGCTCTGCGGCCGGCTTCATGAACCACCAGCCCTTCTTTAGGCAGAATTTTCTGTAATGCAGCGATAACCGGGTCAACATCCACTTCAAAGCGAATGTCTTCCTCACGAAATAGGGCGTGAGCGGGCATAATAAAGCGCCTCCTCCAGAATTGGTCTGACCAAATTACCGAAGTCGGCGCTTTAACTCAAGCGTTGCCGACTTGCTCGTTCGCTAAGTAGAGCCAAGTCTCCACAACGCTATCTGGGTTGAGCGAAACGCTATCAATGCCTTCTTCCATTAGCCAGCGCGCCAGGTCGGGGTGATCGGAAGGCCCTTGCCCGCAGATGCCCACATACTTGTCGGCCTTGCGAGCCGCCTGAATGGCCAGGTGCAGCAGCGCCTTGACGGCCTCATCGCGCTCATCAAATAGATGGGCGATTAAACCGGAGTCCCGGTCCAGTCCCAGCGTTAGCTGCGTAAGGTCGTTGGAGCCAATCGAATAGCCATCGAAGATTTCCAGGAACTGATCGGCTAACACCGCATTCGATGGAAGCTCGCACATCATAATCACCTTGAGCCCGTCTTCACCCTTGCGCAGTCCGTTTTCGGCGAGCAACTCAACAACCTGACGGCCTTCCTCAACCGTGCGAACAAACGGGATCATGATCCAGACGTTCTTAAATCCCATCGTGTCCCGTACGTTACGCAGCGCCTGACATTCCAGCTCAAAGCAGGGCCGGAAGTCTTCAGAAACATAGCGTGAAGCACCACGGAACCCAATCATTGGGTTTTCTTCCTCGGGCTCATAGGCCTTACCGCCAATTAAGTTGGCGTATTCGTTCGATTTGAAATCCGACATGCGAACGATTACCGGTTTGTCAGGGAAGCTTGCTGCCAGTGTGGAGATCCCTTCAGTGAGCTTTTGTACATAAAAGCCGACCGGATCATCGTATCCGGCAATCTGATTGCGAATCACGGCCTGCAAATCAGCAGATTGCTGGTCGAATTCAAGCAGTGCACGCGGATGAATGCCGATCATTCGGTTAATGATGAATTCAAGACGTGCCAGCCCAACGCCTGCGTTGGGCAGCTGAGCAAAGTCAAAGGCCCGGTCAGGGTTGCCTACGTTCATCATAATTTTGAACGGTAAATCCGGCATGCTGCCCAGGCTGACTTCACGAATCTCAAAGTTTTTAATGCCCTCGTAGATATAACCGGTATCGCCCTCGGCACAAGACACCGTGACATCGCTGCCTTCGGTAATCTTGCGTGTGGCATCACCACAACCCACAACGGCAGGAATGCCAAGCTCCCGGGCGATGATCGCGGCATGACAGGTGCGCCCGCCACGGTTGGTGACGATCGCCGCCGCGCGCTTCATGATGGGCTCCCAGTCCGGATCGGTCATATCGGTAACGAGCACATCGCCGGCTTCGACCTGATACATATCTTCAATGTCTGCCACCACGCGGGCTTTACCCGCACCGATACGCTGTCCAATTGCGCGGCCTTCAACGATGATCTCGCCGCGTTCATGCAGGTGATATCGCTGCAGGCTCTGCGCGCCATCCCGGCTTTTCACGGTTTCAGGCCGTGCCTGCAGGATGTAAAGCCGGCCTGTTTCGCCGTCTTTACCCCATTCGATATCCATGGGGCGGGCGTAATGCTTTTCAATAATCATGGCCTGCCGAGCCAGCGCTTCGACGTCTTCGTCGCTCAGGCAGAACTGCATCTGCTCGGCTTCACTGGTTTCTACAATTTCTACCGTGCTCTCGGCTGCCGGGTCAGTGGCATAGATCATTTTGATGGCTTTTTCGCCCAGATTACGGCGTAAAACAGCCGGCCGGCCCGCGTCTAGCGTCGCTTTGTGGGCGTAAAATTCATCAGGATTGACGGAGCCCTGGACGACGGTTTCCCCCAAGCCGTAAGAGGCGGTGATGAAAACGACGTCACGAAAACCAGATTCGGTGTCCATGGTGAACATGACACCCGAGGCGCCGGTATCAGACCGAACCATCTCCTGAATGCCTGCGGATAAGGCGACTTCCTCATGAGCGAAGCCGTGATGAACCCGGTAGGAAATAGCACGATCATTAAACAAGGAAGCAAATACATCGCGAATGGCGTGTAGAACATTATCCAGGCCACGCACGTTCAGGAAGGTCTCCTGTTGGCCGGCAAAAGATGCATCAGGCAGGTCTTCTGCCGTTGCTGACGAGCGAACCGCCACTGACAGATCGGTTTTGCCGGTTCGGGCAAGCAGCTGCTCGTAAGCGCCTACGATCTGTTCGTGCAGGGCGGGGGGGAATGGCGTATCAATAATCATTTGTCGGATTTCGGCCCCCGTTTTGGCCAAAGCCCGCACATCGTCAACATCCAGCCCCGTTAAAGCCTGCTCAATGCGAGTACGCAGCCCGCTGCCATCCAGGAAATCCCAATAAGCAGTTGCGGTAGTGGCAAAACCGCCAGGCACCTGTACGCCGGCATCCGCCAGGTTGCTGATCATCTCTCCGAGTGAGGCGTTTTTACCCCCAACGCGCTCAACATCGTTCATTCCAAGAGATTCAAACCAAATCACATACTCGCTCACTTGCGATCTCCCTTAAACTAACCATATGTTCCACTACAGGTGATTTTCTCATGCCCGAAGCGCGGAGTGTATTTTTTGTTTCAGATGGCACTGGCATTACGGCAGAAACATTAGGGCACAGCTTGCTCACCCAGTTTGATCTGCCAGCCACTGCAATCAGTTTACCCTTTACCAACAGTCCAGAGGCGGTTGATGCCGCTATTGAGCAAATCGAGCAGGCTGGTGCCTCAGGGCTTCGGCCTATTGTGTTCAGCACCATTATTGACGCAGGCCTGCGCAATCGGCTCCGCCGAATGAATGCTGTGATCTTCGATTTTTTCGACACGTTTATTGCACCGCTCGAGAGTGAACTGGGAATGGAGTCTAGCCATACCATCGGCCGGAGTCACGGAATTGCTGATCCGCGCGCCTATGGCCTGCGAATTGATGCGATGAACTATGCACTGTCTCATGATGACGGCGCTACGGTCAGGCACTACGCAAAGGCTGATGTCATCCTGGTCGGCGTATCGCGCTCCGGAAAGACACCAACCTGCCTTTATCTGGCCCTGCATTACGGAATTTTTGCCGCTAATTATCCGTTTACGGATGACGATTTACTCAGCGGACGGCTACCGGAAGTGCTAAGACCCCATCGCCAGAAACTGTATGCACTGAACATCAAGCCGGAGCGTCTTGCGCAAATTCGCGCGGAACGACGTCCGGGCAGTCGCTACGCGGCTTTAAGGCAGTGTCAATATGAAACAGCACGAGCTGAGGGGCTCTTCCATCAGGAAAAGCTGCCATATTCTGATACTACAACGATGTCGATCGAGGAGCTGGCGGCCACAATTATTCAAACATGCGCGTTACCGCGGCGACTCTATTAGATCCCTGTGCTATCCTTTTTGGATGGTGCCACAGCTTGTTATTAGAGACAGTGAGTCTCCCTCCGGCTGCAGCTTTGCCGGTCTTATGGAACTCTATGAGAACAATTACATCTTTCTGCGACGGCTGATTCCTCAGCTGGATCATGGAGATGATGTGATGGTGTCTTCTATTTCCCATGGCCCGGATCTTCATCTGGCAATTGAAGAGCGTTGTGCCTACACAACGACGCTGGCGCTGACGCATCAATTCGCAGAGGTGCTTGCGCCGGAAACGCTGCCAAATCTTCGTCTCCGCATCTACCATGATGCGCGTGTTGCCGAGGTCATGCCTCACTCGGCCCCTGAGGGTTTTGCCGGCGGCAGTATCCGGCCGACCTCGGGAATGGGTACGCTTGCCTGGCGGTGGCAGGTGAATCGCTTTCTGCAGCGTTGGCTTCGCTACTGCCTGGGTGAGGGATACGGGTTTCCTGTGGAGTTTGATGATCGGGTCACCTTAAGACCACCCGCCCGGCGCTGGGCGGTTTAAAGTCGAGCAGATGTTATGAAGCTTTCTGCAAAAGGCCGATATGCCGTGACTGCCGTGATGGATTTGGTGCTGCATCAGCAGGATCATCCGGTCACTTTGTCGGGTATTTCTCAGCGACAGGGCATTTCGTTGTCTTACCTCGAACAGTTATTTTCTCAGTTGCGACGCGCGGGTTTAGTGCAGGGAATGCGTGGTCCCGGCGGTGGGTATCGCTTGGCACGTCCGGCTGATTCCGTGTCTGTGGCTGAGGTGATTGTTGCGGTGGATAGCCCTGTCGATACGGATGGAGATAGATGTCTCACCCACGACTTATGGGATGAGCTATCGGGGCAGCTGCATGAGCTTTTATCCGATATCTCACTCGGTAGTTTAGCGGAGAGGGAAGCTCGCATTGAGCAATAAGCTTCCTGAGTATCGGCTGCGTACCGAGGGGCTTACCAAGCATTACCCAGGCACAATCGCGTGCCAGGACATCGATCTCACAATACAACCGGGCGAAATTCACGCACTGCTTGGCGAAAACGGCGCCGGTAAATCCACACTGGTTAAGATGATTTATGGCGTAACCGCCCCTACCCATGGACAGATTCTGTGGGAGGGGGCGCCCGCCGTGATTCGCAGTCCTGCAATGGCGCGTGAGCTCGGCATTGGCATGGTGTTTCAGGACTTTGCTCTGTTTGAGAGCCTACGGGTTGTTGAAAATGTGGCTCTGGCGCTGCCAAAGCGTGAATCGCATCGTGTATTGGCTGAGCGGATCCAAAAGGTGTCTGAACGCTATGGACTGCCGATTGATCCGGAAAAACCGGTTGGATCGTTGTCGGTAGGGGAGCGGCAGCGAGTCGAAATTGTTCGGAGTCTACTGCAGACCCCGCGGCTTTTAATTATGGATGAGCCGACCTCTGTGTTGGCGCCGCAGGCAGTTGAGCGCTTATTTGAAACGCTTCGTCAAATTGCGGCCGACGGATGTTCGGTGCTCTATATCAGTCATAAGCTGCATGAAATTCGCACGCTGTGCGATCGGGCAACAGTCCTGCGGCACGGGCGGGTTACCGGTACCTGCACCCCGGCGGAAGAATCCGTGGGTAATTTAGCGCGCATGATGATCGGCCAGGCCCTGCCTGTTGTGAATCGTCCGCCCTCACAGGTTGCGGAAATTGCGTTAGAGGTCAACAGCCCGCCTATTCGTGCTGAAGATGAGCACGAGGTTGGCCTTGATGCATTGTCTTTTGCGGTATCACGCGGAGAGATTCTGGGCATTGCGGGTATCTCCGGTAACGGGCAGGGTGAGTTACTTCGACTGCTCTCAGGAGAACGGCTGGCGCCGGATGCCGCGGCGATTCGGATGAACGGCCAGCCGATTGGGCGATACGGGGTGGCAAAGCGCCGAGAGCGCGGATTGGCGTATATCCCTGAGGATCGCAGAGGGCAGGCAACGGTGCCGGATTTACCGCTGAGCGATAATGCGACGCTAACCGCGATCAATACTCAGTCAATTAAAGCCTATGGGTTCATTCGGCATGCGGCCATTCAATCGTTCACCCGATCCTGTATAGACACTTACCA
>JAGXLT010000048.1 GCA_018334525.1 Gammaproteobacteria bacterium | reverse complement strand
TGGGGATAATGTGCAGATGACCGTCTCGCTGATCGCCCCGATTGCGATGGAAGAGGGTCTGCGGTTTGCGGTACGCGAGGGTGGCCGTACGGTCGGCGCTGGCGTTGTCGCAAAAATCCTGGAGTAAACCTGGCCGATAAGGTAGTCGCCACGCGCAGGGGTTCCATTGCCCCGCGTTGTGGCGTAAACTGCCGAGTTCGCATTTTGACGGCCAGTCATTTGCGAGTTTAGGCCAGTAGCTCAATTGGCAGAGCAGCGGTCTCCAAAACCGCAGGTTGGGGGTTCGAGTCCCTCCTGGCCTGCCATTATTTCGGCCGCAGTGGCATCACGAGTTCATGAGCGCAAAAGAGCAAACCGAAGTCACAACGACAGACAAAGCAAAAGTGGTCCTGGCAATTGGCGTGTTCCTTGCCGGGGTCGTTGGCTTTTATCTGTTTGAAGATCAATCACCACTGATCCGTGTGATCGGCATGGTGGTGATGGCTATTGTCGCAATCGGAATTGCGATGACAAGTCAGCAGGGGCGAAGTGCGTGGGCATTTGCCCGTGAGGCACGTCAGGAGCTTCGTAAGGTCGTCTGGCCGACTCGGCAGGAATCAGTGCAGACCACATTGATTGTCTTGGTGATGGTAATCATCGTTTCGATTCTATTGTGGCTGATGGATATATTTTTCAATTGGGGCGTTGGCGCCCTTGTTAGGCCTGGAGGCTGATTCGGCATGGCTAAGCAATGGTACGTTGTGCATGCGTACTCCGGGTTTGAAAACCAGGTTAAGAAAGCGCTGCTTGAGCGTATCAGCCGCGCGGGTATGGAAGATGAGTTTGGCGAAATTCTTGTTCCCACCGAAGAGGTGGTTGAAATGAAAGAAGGCCAGCAGCGGCGAAGCGAGCGCAAGTTTTTTCCAGGATACGTGCTGGTGCAAATGGAGATGACCGACGACACCTGGCATCTGGTGAAAGAAGTACCGCGCGTTATGGGGTTTATTGGCGCTTCACGCGGCAAGCCGAAACCGATTTCCGAGCGCGAAGCGGATCAGATTTTGGATCGGGTGCGCGAAGGTGTCGAGAAGCCGCGGCCGAAAGTGCTGTTTGAAGTGGGCGAGATGGTTCGGGTTACCGATGGTCCGTTTAATGACTTTAATGGCGCGGTTGAAGAAGTGAATTATGAAAAGAGTCGGCTACGTGTGGCTGTGCTTATTTTTGGTCGTTCCACTCCGGTGGAGCTTGATTTTAGTCAGGTCGAAAAGGCCTAAGCGGCGTTTGTTCGCCACGGGGAGCCAGGGTGAAAGCCCCTGGCGTTATTACCCAAACCAGGAGTATTTGAAAGATGGCACGTAAAGTTTCTGCCTACATTAAGTTGCAGGTGCCGGCGGGGCAGGCAAACCCCAGCCCACCGGTAGGTCCTGCGCTCGGTCAGCATGGCCTGAATATTATGGAGTTCTGTAAGGCGTTTAACGCACAGACTCAGGATATTGAGCCAGGTTTGCCGACGCCGGTTGTTATCACCGCGTATTCCGATCGCAGTTTTACCTTTGTTACGAAAACACCGCCTGCCGCTGTGCTGCTGAAAAAGGCCGCTGGCATTAAGTCAGGCAGTGGAACGCCTCATACGAATAAGGTCGGCACCGTCAATCGCGATCAGCTTGAAGAGATCGCTAAGACAAAGTGGCCGGATCTTAACGCCGCTGATATGGATGCGGCCGTTCGCACCATCGCGGGCAGTGCTCGTAGCATGGGCCTTGAAGTAGAGGGGGTGTAGCGTCGTGGCAAAGCTGACAAAACGGCAGAAACTGTTTGTAGAAAAAGTGGATCGCGAGCGCCTCTACTCAGCTGAAGAAGCATTTGGCGTGCTGAAGTCGCTGGCAAGCACACGTTTTACTGAGTCGGTCGATGTGGCCGTTAATCTGGGCATCGATCCTCGTAAAGGTGATCAAATGGTGCGTGGCTCCACTGTATTGCCGAACGGCACGGGTAAAACCGTACGCGTTGCCGTATTTGCGCAAGGCGCGAATGCTGAAGCGGCCGAGCAGGCAGGTGCGGATGCGGTAGGCATGGATGATCTTGCCGAGAAGATGCAGGGCGGCGATCTCGATTTTGGCGTGGTTATTGCTAGCCCCGATGCGATGGGTGTGGTCGGTAAGCTAGGTCGAGTACTGGGCCCGCGTGGCCTGATGCCGAACCCGCGCGTTGGTACGGTGACTGCTGATGTGGCCGCGGCTGTGCAGAATGCGAAAGCCGGTCAGGTACGTTATCGCGCTGACAAGGGCGGGCTGATTCATTGCAGCCTGGGCAAAGCTGATTTTGAGCCGGCGGCACTGGTTGAGAATCTGCAGGCGCTGATTAGCGATTTGCAGAAAATCAAACCGGCCGCGGCAAAAGGGATTTATCTCAAGCGGGCCACGGTGTCGACCACCGTGGGGCCTGGCGTGAGTGTGGATCTAAGTCCTCTGACCTAGGTCAGAGGCTGGATAGGCTGTCGTTGAAGACAGCCGTCAAAGACCGTTTGGTGCAGCAGGGCTGCTGAAAGGTTGATAAGCCGCCATCGGTAGACGGTGTAGCCAGAACAGGAAGATTTCCTGCACGGACCACCGTTTTAAAGGGTGTGATTATCACTTTGAGTGTTGATCACTGTTGCCAACCGCCGTTCCAGGAGGCATTTGGATGGGCGTAAGTCTGGAACAGAAAAAGCGGGTTGTGCAGGAAGTTGCAGAGGTGGCTAATGCAGCCCACTCCGCCGTTGCGGCGGAGTATCGGGGGCTGAGTGCCGGGGATATGGACTCGTTGCGCGTGCAGGCACGGGATTCGGGCGTTTACGTTCGGGTGGTCAAGAACAGCTTGGCTAAGCGAGCGGTAGAAGGTACCGAATTCGAGTGTATGACAGATGGCTTTGTTGGCCCGCTATTGCTCGCGTTTTCGCAGGAAGACCCCGGTTCAGCTGCGCGTGTTCTTAAGGATTTCTCTAAAGAACATGAGCAGCTGGTAGTGACGATGTTGGCGGTAGGTGGAGCACGTTATCCGGGCTCCGAAATTGACCGACTGGCCACGCTGCCGACCTATGACGAGGCAATTAGCCTCTTAATGGCGACCATGAAGGCGCCGGTGCAGAAACTTGCCACCACCTTGAATGAGGTGCCGAGCAAGCTGGTTCGCACAGTCGCTGCTGTTAGGGATGCCAAGTAGGTTGATGCGACTCCTGTCGCTGCCGTGTTAAACGATTTTTTGAATTAGTAGGAGACAAAACGATGGCCGTTTCCAAGGACGACATTCTCGAGACCATTTCCAACATGAGCGTCATGGAGGTCGTAGACCTGATTGAAGCCATGGAAGAGAAATTTGGTGTGACCGCTGCAGCCGCAGTCGCTGCCGCACCTGCCGCCGCTGGTGGTGGAGCCGCAGCTGCTGAAGAGCAGACGGAGTTTGATGTGATTCTCGCCGGATTTGGCGACAACAAGGTTTCAGTGATTAAGGCCGTTCGCGGCGCCACTGGCCTTGGCCTGAAAGAAGCGAAGGAATTGGTTGAGGGCGCTCCTGCCCCGATCAAGGAAGGCGCTTCCAAGGAAGAAGCTGAGGAGCTGAAAACTCAGCTCGAAGAGGCAGGTGCCTCGGTCGAGCTCAAGTAAGCGCTCGGTATTGGCAGGGCCGGTGTCGAAAGTCACCGGCCTGATGCCGTTTTGATGGCGGCGTGTTCAAGCCTGCGGGTGTCTGCTTTAAGCAGGTGCTCGAAGCCTTGCACATGACGGACCCCAACAATGTTGAGGAAGCTCGATGGCCTATTCGTTTACCGAAAAAAAGCGCATCCGTAACGACTTTGGCAAACAGCCAAACATACTGGATGTTCCCTACCTTCTGGCAACGCAGATTGAATCCTACCGGGATTTTCTGCAGCTGAACAAGGACCCGGACAGCCGGGACCCCATGGGGCTGCATGCGGCCTTCGATTCGGTATTTCCGATCGAGAGCTACTCGGGCAGCGCGCGTCTTGAGTACGTGCGCTATCGCGTCGGTACGCCAGGATTTGACGTTAAAGAATGTCAGCTGCGGGGTTTGACTTACGCAGCGCCGCTGCGCGTGCTCGTGCGCCTGGTTATTAACGACAAAGAGACCCGGGCGGTTAAAGACATTCGCGAGCAGGAAGTCTACATGGGTGAAATGCCGCTCATGACGCCGAACGGGACGTTTGTGATTAACGGAACCGAGCGAGTTATCGTGCAGCAGTTGCACCGCTCACCAGGTGTGTTCTTTGATCATGATCGCGGTAAGACGCACAGCTCCGGCAAATTGTTGTTCTCGGCGCGGGTTATTCCGTACCGGGGTTCATGGCTTGATTTTGAATTTGATCCTAAAGACGCTATTTACGTGCGTATCGATCGCCGGCGTAAATTGCCCGCGTCGGTTCTGCTGCGTGGACTTGGTTATGACAACCAGCAAATGCTGGATCTGTTCTTTGAAAAGAACACTTATCATCTGCGCAAGCAGGGCGCCGAGCTTGAGCTGATTCCGGAGCGACTGCGGGGTGAGACGGCAAGCTTTGATATTGCTGCCGGTGACCAGGTGATCGTCGAGAGTGGGCGGCGCATTACCGCACGCCACATTCGGCAGATGGAAAAAGCCGGCCTGGAGCGGCTGCGGGTACCCGATGCGTATCTGGTCGGCAAGGTGCTGGCTTCGGATATTGTGGATAAATCAACCGGTGAGATTCTGGCCGAGGCCAACACCGAGCTGACAGAAGAGTTAGTGCAGGCGCTGCGGGATGCGAGTGTGAAGACATTCCCTGTGCTGTTCATTAACGATCTGGATCAGGGTCCGTATATTTCAAACACCTTGCGTATCGACGGCACAACCACGCCGCTTGAGGCGCTGGTCGAAATCTACCGGATGATGCGCCCGGGCGAGCCGCCGACTAAGGATGCCGCCGAGAATCTGTTTTCCAATCTGTTCTTTAGCGAGGATCGCTACGATCTGTCAGCGGTTGGACGGATGAAGTTTAACCTGCGAGTGGGTCGTGAAGAGGCTGAAGGAAAGGGAGTTCTGGACAATCAGGACATTCTTGAT
Source organism: Gammaproteobacteria bacterium (assembly GCA_018334525.1). GTDB lineage: Bacteria > Pseudomonadota > Gammaproteobacteria > Nitrococcales > Nitrococcaceae > Spiribacter. The sequence continues at coordinate 1,898 of JAGXLT010000048.1, read as the reverse complement.
GTGCTCTACGAACTCATCAATATTCGTAACGGTAAGGGATCGGTGGATGACATTGATCACCTGGGTAACCGGCGCGTACGTTGTGTGGGTGAGATGGCCGAAAACGTGTTCCGTGTTGGCTTAGTGCGTGTCGAGCGTGCGGTGCGTGAGCGCCTCAGCCTGGCGGAAAGCGAAGGTCTGATGCCTCAGGAGCTCATTAATGCGAAGCCCGTTGCGGCCGCTATTAAAGAGTTTTTCGGTTCATCGCAGCTGTCGCAATTTATGGACCAGAACAATCCGCTCTCAGAGGTAACCCATAAGCGTCGTGTCTCAGCACTCGGCCCGGGTGGTCTGACGCGTGAGCGTGCAGGCTTTGAGGTGCGCGATGTGCATCCGACCCATTACGGCCGGGTTTGTCCGATTGAGACGCCCGAAGGTCCGAATATCGGTCTGATCAGTTCGCTGGCCTGTTATGCGCGCCTGAATAGTTACGGCTTTTTGGAAACGCCGTATCGAAAAGTGGTGAATGGCAAAGTTACCGATCAGGTGGAGTATTTGTCTGCGATTGAGGAGAGCCGATACATCATTGCTCAGGCTAACGCGAAGTTAGACAAAAAAGGGCAGTTGGTGGATTCGCTGATCTCGATTCGTCACCAGAACGAATTTGGTATGTCTTCCCCGGACAAGGTGGAGTACATGGACGTCTCGCCGAAGCAGATTGTTTCGGTGGCCGCATCAATGGTGCCCTTCCTTGAGCATGACGATGCCAACCGCGCGCTCATGGGTTCTAACATGCAGCGTCAGGCCGTACCAACCCTGCGTACAGAAAAGCCGCTGGTCGGCACCGGTATGGAGCGGGCGGTTGCCATGGACTCCGGCGTTACCGTGATTGCGGACCGTGGCGGCGTGGTTGATCAGGTGGATGCCGCACGTATTGTTGTGCGGGTGAATGACGGGGAAACCCAATCGGGTGAGCCGGGCGTTGATATCTACAACCTGACCAAGTACACGCGTTCTAACCAGAACACCTGTCAGAACCAAAAACCGCTGGTGCGCCCTGGTGATCAGGTGGCACGAGGCGATGTACTGGCAGATGGTCCATCGACCGACATGGGTGAGCTGGCGCTTGGCCAGAACATGCGTGTGGCCTTTATGCCATGGAATGGCTACAACTTCGAAGACTCGATTCTGATCTCGGAGCGGGTGGTTGAAGAAGATCGCTACACCACGATTCATATCGAGGAAATGACCGCTGTTGCGCGTGATACCAAGTTGGGGCCGGAAGAAATTACGGCAGATATTCCTAACGTGGGTGAGAGCGCACTGGGCAAACTGGATGAGTCCGGCATTGTTTACGTGGGTGCTGAGGTGAACGCGGGCGACATTCTCGTCGGCAAGGTCACCCCCAAAGGTGAGACTCAGCTAACACCGGAAGAGAAGCTTTTACGTGCCATCTTTGGCGAAAAGGCCTCCGATGTGAAAGATACGTCGCTGCGTGTGCCCTCGGGTATGGATGGCACTGTGGTAGACGTTCAGGTCTTTACCCGCGATGGTGTTGAAAAAGACGAGCGCGCTCTGTCGATTGAAGCAGATGCCCTAGCGGATGTGCGCAAGGATTTGGACGATCAGTTCCGTATCTTCGAGTCTGATGCGTTTGCCCGTTTAGAGCAGATGCTCATTGGTTGTGAGGCAGCCGGTGGCCCTGAGAAGCTGAAGTCGGGTACAAAGATTACCGCGGACTATCTGGCAGGCGTTGAGCGGAGTCGATGGTTTGAGATTCGTCTGCGCGATGAGGAAGCAACGGGTCAGCTTGAGGCCGTGCAGGCTCAGCTGAAAGCCCAGCGTGCAGCGTTTGATGAGCACTTCGAGGAGAAGCGCACAAAGATTACCGCTGGCGATGATCTAGCGCCCGGCGTGCT
>JAGXLT010000047.1 GCA_018334525.1 Gammaproteobacteria bacterium | reverse complement strand
CAAAAAGTCTTCAAGCAGGCTTTGGAGTTGTTCGCCTCGTTCCCGCACCCGGGGTAACATACCGGGCGCAACCAACGTTTCTATCACCGCGGTGGCTGCTGCCATAGAAACCGGATGCGCGAGGTAGGTGTGCCCATGCTGAAAAAAACCACTGCCATTAGCAATCGCCTGATAGATTTGTTCTGTGCATAACATCGCTCCAACCGGCTGATACCCGGCACCGAGACCCTTGGCAATCGTCACAATATCGGGGGCAATGCCATCCTGTTCACTGGCAAAAAGCGTTCCAGTTCGCCCCATACCGCACATCACCTCATCTAGAATGAGCAACACGCCATACTCGTCGCAGATCTCTCGAATACGTTTGAAATAACCGGGCACCGGGGGCACGGCCCCAGCGGTCGCACCAACCACTGGCTCAGCAATGAAGGCCATGACGGTTTCTGCGCCCAACCGCTGAATTTCTGCCTCTAGTTCATTCGCCACTCGCTGCCCATAGTCCCACGCACTCTCATTGGCCTGCCGATCTCGATACTCGTAGCAGGGAGCGATGTGACTGGTCTCCATCAGCAGCGCAGTGAAAGGCTCACGCCTCCACTGATTGCCCCCCGCAGCTAATGCGCCAATGGTGTTGCCGTGATAGCTCTGGCGACGGGCAATAATGCGGTGCCGTTGCGGTTGCCCGATTTCCACAAAATACTGCCGCGCCAATTTTATCGCGGCTTCCACGGCCTCAGAACCACCTGACAAGGGATAAACGCGAGTGATCTCGGATGGTGCATGTTCAATCAACTTCTGCGCCATAGACTCAGCCACATCGGTCGTGAAAAAACTGGTGTGGGCAAAGGGAAGCCGATCGAGCTGATCCCGCATTACTGACTTTACAGGTTCAAAGGAATGCCCCAAACAGGAGACGGCTGCGCCCCCACAACTGTCGAGATAACGCCTGCCATTCGCATCGATGATATAGCAGCCATCACCTGTGCAGGCCGTTGGTAGATCAGCCGCACAGCGGCGGTGAAATAAAGCGGTCATTGCAGCATCTCTTTGACTTGTCCCAAATGCATTGTCAAAAAATATTTGCATCTCCTGACCACTTGTGCAACTAATTTTGCACACGCAGTTAGATGCGTCTAATGATTGCACAGAAAGAATACTGTTGTTTTAAGGAGCCTTACGATGAATAAATTCCTCACATGGACTGCTGGCGCCATTTTGACGCTTGGATCCTTTACTGCGGCCGCCGATAAGCTAGTTGTCGCAACCGATACGGCCTTCGTGCCCTTTGAATTTATGCAGGATGGCGAGTATGTCGGTTTTGATATCGACATGTGGAAAATGATTGCTGAAGAACTTGAACTGGAATTCGAACTACGTCCTATGGACTTTAACGGCATCATCCCCGGGTTACAGACTGGACAGGTTGACGTTGCACTGGCCGGAATCACGATTCGCGAAGACCGGGCCGAAGTCATTGATTTCTCGGATGGATATTACGATAGTGGTTTCCTGATCATGGTGCCTGCTGATAGTGATATTGCAGGGTCTGCTGATCTTGCCGATAAAACACTGGCTGTACGCACCGGTACCTCGGCATTTGACTACGCTCGTGACAACTTCACCGACACAACCCTACGCCAATTCCCAAACATTGATAATGCCTACCTTGAATTGCGGACAGGCCGCGTCGATGCTGCCATGCATGACACACCGAACGTGCTTTATTACATCGCCACCGCTGGTGACGGTGAGGTGAAGGCCGTTGGTGAACAGATGATGGCTCATCAATACGGTATCGGCTTTCCAAAAGGCTCTGCGCTAGTGGACCCTGTCAATCAGGTACTAGCCAATATGCGCGCAGATGGCCGGTATGACGAAATCTATCTGAAGTGGTTTGGCACCACGCCACCAGCCAACTAACCCTTAACGGAAGACCTTCAAGGCGGGGCGAAAACATTTCGCCCCGCCCTGACTGATCTACAACTCAAAAGATCCATCACGAAGGGTAGGTTATGGAAGTCAATTGGCTGGTCATTCTCGATTTTATTCCACAACTTTTAAAAGGAGCGCAGGTTACCGTCCACATCACGGTTGTCGGCCTTCTTGGTGGGGTGGTTCTGGGCGCAATTGCAGGATTGATGCGCGCTTATGGCAATGTGCTGGTGAATTCGATTGCGTTCGTCTATATCGAAGTCATTCGCGGCACGCCCATCGTCGTGCAGGTGATGTTTCTCTATTTTGCGCTGCCCGTACTGGCATCAATCCGCATTGATCCAATGACGACAGCCATTATGGCCATTGTGATCAACGCCGGTGCTTATATCGCAGAGATTGTGCGCGGTGCGGTACTGTCCATTTCCAAGGGACTAACTGAGGCCGGGCTTGCTATAGGGCTGCCACGCTGGAAGGTCATTGTTTATATCGTTGGCCCACTGGCTTTCCGTCGACTCATTCCGCCCATGGGCAATCAATTCATCGTCAGCCTGAAAGATACTTCATTGTTTATCGTAATCGGGGTGGGCGAGCTAACACGCACCGGCCAAGAAATTATGGCTGCAAACTTTCGGGCTGTAGAGATCTGGTCGGCGGTTGCGGTCATGTATCTGATCATGACGGGCCTGCTGTCATTAGGCCTTCGGATTATTGAAAAGCGCATGAGGATCTTATGAGCGACACTATTATTGAGTTTCGCAACGTATCCAAGCATTTCGGATCACTCAAGGTTCTGGATGAAGTGGATCTAAATATCTATAAGGGTGAGGTCATTGTACTTGTCGGGCCTTCAGGCTCCGGCAAATCGACACTTTTGCGCTGCATCAACGGGCTGGAAAAGATCACGGGGGGTGATCTGATCGTTAATGGCAGGAGTGTGTTGGGTGGTAACGACGTAACGCGCGAAATTCGGCAGGAAGCCGGCATGGTTTTTCAGCAGTTCAACCTATTCCCGCAGATGACGGCGCTGCAAAACGTAGCCTTCGGGCCGCAACAGGTGCGCGGCCTTAGCCGCAGGGAGGCGCGGGCTCTGGCTGAGGAGTTGCTGGACAAAGTTGGGCTTGCAGAAAAAGCCAACCATGAACCCGCAGAATTGTCGGGTGGGCAACAGCAGCGCGTTGCCATCGCTCGGGCGCTTGCGATCAAGCCAAAGGTGATGCTGTTTGATGAACCCACTTCGGCCCTCGACCCCGAATTGAAGCAGGAGGTGCTCAACGTAATGCGTGACCTTGCTGCTGAAGGTATGACCATGGTCGTCGTCACTCATGAGATGAATTTTGCAAAACAGGTGGGGACGCGGCTTATTTTTATGGAGCATGGCACCATCGCCGTCGACGGCAATCCTATCGAAGTGATTGATCATCCACCAAATCAGCGAATGATGGAGTTTCTGCAACGTGTTGAGTAAGGTTAGCAAAATCGGCATGGTTCACGTTGCTGGGGCGCCGTACGAAGTGGGTTACCTGATTGGCGTTGCTGGCAGAGATGCTACGCAAGAAATAGTGACTCAGACCGACGCTTGGCATGAAATCACCGGGCCATCACATCGCAATACCGTTGAACAACTCGCTCAATATACGCGCGCGCGCTTTCCGGAAATCTGGGCTGAGATTGAGGGGCTTGCGGCTGGTCTTGGTCTGCCAGTCCAATCTGTATTCGCCTGGAATTGTCGCGGTGACCTTATCAGTGCCGGTGGCGAAGGCTGTACCACGGTGGTGATGCCAGGTGAGCCAACCACCATCGCCCACAATGAGGATGGAATGCCGTCTCTAAACGGACACTGTTTTATGGCAGATGTTCAGATGGACTCAGCCGCGAGCTATCTGGCATTTTGCTACCCGGGATCTTTGCCCGGGCATACGTTTGCGATTAACAACCTTGGCATCTACCAGGCGGTCAATAACCTTCGCATACGATCCACAACCATAGAGATGCCCCGAATGGTTCTTGGTCGTGCCGTTCTCGGTTGCACGACCCTTGAGTCGGCTGTGGATCTGTTACGTACAGACAATCGCAGTGGCGGTTTCCATTTCACACTCGGCCAGGCGTCTCAGCCGGCTCCATTGAGTATTGAATTTGGCGGGGGACAATGTCACGTGGCGCCGATTACGGCTGGGTTCGCCCATGCGAACCATGCATTAAGCCTTTTTGAAAGTAATGACAGACAGTTAATCACCGATTCATCAGCAGCGCGCCAGCAGCGCGCGGATGCGCTTATTCATCAAGGTGAGTTAAACTGCGAAGACATTGTGCGTGATAAAACTGACGGACACCTTCCCATCTTACGCAGTGATCCGTTAGATCCGGACGGAGAAAATACCTTGGCAACCGCTGTAATGCAGATTTCCGGTACAGCAATCGTATGGAGCGTTTATGAACAGTCAGGCAAAAGGCCGGTCCACGCCGGCAGGATCCTGGCAAGTGAATGAATACGAGTCTGATCCGCCACGTAACATTGATTCACTGCGCTCACTATCATTTGCCATTGCGAAGGGCGACTCGGCCATTAAACTCGGTCGCAAGTCTCAGGGAGCACTTAACCGGTTGATTGAGCTGCAAGGCGACCCCGCGCTTTTATCGATTACTCGCTTGGCAGAAAAACTGACCGTCCACCCGGCAACGCTGACACGCTTAGCAAGACATTTAGGCTATTCGGGGTTTAGCGGGCTGCAGGCTGTGTTATTGGATGCCTCATTTAATGGGTCCAGCGCATTTTATTCACGTCAGGCCCAAACCGCGCTGCACTCCGGACACGATGATCAGAGTGCCCGGCTGCGACAGCTGTGTCAGGATAATCTGGACAATATTCACCGGTTTGTTGAAACCGTGGATTTGGAGCAGTTCCAGTTAATCGTGAACGCGATGACAAAAGCACCACGGATTGTCATTCAGGGCATTCGCCAGATGCGCGCAATCGCGGTTTTCATTCAATACGGCCTGGCGCTGATTCGTAGCGACGTGACCCTCCTTGATACGGATTCACCCGGGCTTGCCGAAAGCCTTGCTGCGCTTTCAGAAGATGACCTACTGATTTGCGTGAGTTGCAGCCCGTATTCACGGCAGGCGATCCTAACCACTGCGGTGGCCGCGGAGCAAGGGGTGTCGGTTGCCGCATTAACGGATCACTTGAGCTCACCATTACTTAAACAAGCCAGCTGGGCATTACTTGTGCCTCATGAGACGAGGTATCTCTCAAATTCACTGGTGGCTTACATGGCGCTTGCGGAATGCCTCGTCAATGCGTGTGCGGCTGCCATGCCTGAGGCAGCCGAAGCTGCCCTTCGTAAGCGTGACGAAATGATCCATCGTTTGGGTATTGAGACACCCTAAGACGTTTTGACCTGCAGGGCAGCGTCAACGACGACCCTGCCCTGTCAGATTTCAAAGGCCTTAAAACGCGTAGCGGTAACCGATTGAGGTAGCCGTGGCGTCTGAGCTCGTGCTGAGTGCTAATGTCAGCGAGGAGTGATCATCAAACCAGAACGCCCCGCCGGCACCGAAAGCGGTTGAATCGCCAAAGTCTCCAAGATCGACATAGCTTACTGAGGCATTGAGTTCTAAATTGTTAGAAGCCCAATACCTGAATGCGCCGGACAATCCAAAGCCGGTTTCATCATCAGACGCACATGCGGTTAAATTGCACACTTCCACCTCACTACTCACAAAGCTGCCCGTAACCACGAAGTCAGCAGCATTGCTGATCGCTGTTGCATAACCCACGCTCAGCGAACCATTTGACTCTTCTACTTCAGTACCCAATTTACTGTCTGACAAGTAGGTACTGCTGATCCCTAAGATCAGATTATTTTCGAGCTGCAGCGAACCGGACAAACCTGCGCCGGTGGTACTGGAGTAGTTAACGAATTGATTGGTAAATCCTCCACGTGGAATAACAACGTCGTCATCAAAACTCACGTTAATGGCACTGACCGAAAGGCTGCTATAGCTGAAGTTGGTTGTGTTGGCAGTCGCGGTCTGACTGGCTACTGCCACAGTGACGAGCGCAGCAACAATAAGCGTAAACGTCCGGATGTTCATCATAAAAACCTCTTCCTTGGATTTGCTGTATGGATTGCATCATCAGCAAAACACCCCTATCCGACAGATCGCGTCGCAGAAACTGTAACTACATCACTGAGCCTACGCGCGAATCAGCGTGTACTAACAGACGCTAACCAACACGGCTACAAAAAGGATACACAGCCCCATGAAAGCACTATCGACCCTACTATTACTCGTCATACTCACAGTGCCCGCCTTCGCGCAAAGCAACCCGAATATGCTTACCATTCTCACCAGCGATGAAGATGAGACGCAGGCGATGGCGCTGATTCTGACCATGCAGGCCATGCAAAATGGCGCGTCGCCACACATTCTTCTTTGCGATGAGGCGGGAGAGCTGGCAGTAACGGCTGAGATGGATGACTCAGAGGTTTTAATCGGCCCTGATGCCAGCCCCGCGCAGATGATTCAAAGACTTGTCAACAATGGTGTGACGGTGGAAGTTTGTGCGATATTTTTGCCGAATAATGATCTGACTGAGGCAGACCTGATTGATAATGTTGGCGTCGCACAACCGCCCGCCATTGGCGCTTTGGTAGCAGATCCGGCCGTTCGGTTATTTACGTTCTGATGCGTCAGCGCGTTTTCGCAAATCATTCCATATTGCCTCGTCCAGGCGAATAGTTTGCGAATGTGCCGCCCGGGCTGCCAGACGTCTGGCGCCCGGTAGGCGCACACCGGGCTCCTCTAGCATTGTAGAGAGAATAGCCTCAACGCGATCCAAAAATCCCTCACCCACCGCAAAACAGGTGGGGTCGATCAGAATAAAAAACTGACCGAGCCGTGGCGGCGGTCCCTCGGCGTCGAATAACGAAGAGGCTTCGTAACCAAACGAGGCACCAGTCAGCCCCGCGGCAAGCAGCTCAACCATTAACGCAAGTGCCGCCCCTTTAGCATCTCCCATGGGCCTCTCTCT
>JAGXLT010000046.1 GCA_018334525.1 Gammaproteobacteria bacterium | reverse complement strand
AAAGTCTCGCAATTAGGTCAGGCGCTGGGTTACCCGATTACCTGCATTGGCGTTCCTAAAACGGTGGATAACGACCTGCCGATTACCGATACCTGCCCGGGGTTTGGCTCTGTGGCCAAATACGTAGCCGTTTCAACCCGTGAGGCCGGATTGGATGTGGCCTCGATGGCCGAAACCTCAACCAAAGTTTTTATTTTAGAGACCATGGGCCGGCATGCAGGCTGGATTGCTGCGGCATCGGCTTTAGCCAGCGAGCAGGCAGGCGATCCACCCCATGTCATTTTATTGCCCGAGGTGCCGCTGGATGAGGCGCGCTTTTTAGCGCGGGTTCAGCAGAGCGTAGAAGATTATGGCTATTGCGTGGTCGTGGTGTCTGAAGGTGTGCGCACGCAGGATGGAAAATTTTTAGCGGATCAGGGCACGCGCGATGCCTTTGGTCATATGCAGCTTGGCGGCGTGGCCCCGAGCATTGCAGCGATGATTAAAAATGCGCTGGGCTATAAATACCACTATGCGATTGCGGATTATTTGCAGCGAGCCGCGCGGCATATTGCCTCAGCCACTGATGTGGAGCAGGCCTACGCGCTGGGTCGTGCTGCGGTGGAATTCGCTTTGGCGGGCAAAAACGCGATTATGCCAACCATCGTACGTGAATCAGACGCGCCATATCGCTGGCATATTGGCGAGGTGCCGCTGGAGCAAGTGGCTAATGTAGAGGCTAAAATGCCGGCCTCGTTTATTGATGACAGCGGTTTTTTTGTTACAGAAGCTTGTTTGCGCTATTTGCGGCCGCTCATTGCCGGTGAAGACTACCCCCCATTTCGGAATGGACTGCCGGACTATGCGCGTTTAAAAGGTCAGCTGGTGCCAAAACGGTTGCCACCGTTTGCCGGATGAGCGCGCCGCAACATAAACTGCAAAGCCTTTTTTAATCAGGAGTGAAAAATCATGGCGTATGAGGGTATTGGGGCCGGTAAAAACCTGCCAGAAGAGGTCAACGTAATCATTGAAATTCCGGCAAATGCGGATCCGGTGAAGTACGAGGTTGATAAAGACTCGGGCGCACTGCTGGTAGATCGGTTTATGGGCACCGCCATGCATTATCCGGCCAACTATGGCTTTATTCCTGACACGCTGTGTGGTGATGGCGACCCGCTCGATGCCTTGGTGGTGACACCTTTTCCGCTAGCAATGGGTGCTGTGATTCGCTGCCGAGCGATCGGTGTGTTGGAAATGACTGATGAGGGTGGCGAAGACGCCAAACTGCTCTGCGTGCCCATTAGCAAACTTACCCCGATTTACGACGCGGTGAATGGCCCTGACGACCTGCCTAAGCTGCTGCTCGATCAAATCAGCCATTTCTTTGAGCGATACAAAGATCTTGAGCCGGGTAAGTGGGTCAAAATTTCCGGCTGGAAAGGCCGTGATGCGGCATTTGCTGAAATTCAGGAATCCGTTGCCCGGGTTCAGGGCGGTTAACGGTGGTTAAGCTAACGCGGATTTACACACGTACCGGTGATGCCGGAGAAACCGCATTGGGAGATGGAACGCGGGTCTTGAAAACGGATGCCCGCGTTGCAGCCTATGGCACGGTTGATGAGCTCAATGCCCTGCTGGGGATTTGTCGGTTGCATGTGTCTCCGGAAATGGATCAGGCGCTGGCGCGGGTTCAGAACGACTTATTTGATGTGGGTGCAGATCTCTGCACTCCTGAGGTTGAAGATCCGCCCTATGAGCCATTGCGCGTGCTGCCCAGTCAGGTCGACTGGCTTGAGGCGGAAATTGATCGCATCAACGCGGGCCTTGAAACGCTGCGTTCGTTTATTCTGCCAGCGGGCAGCCCTGCGGCGGCGCATTTACACCATGCACGTACCGTGGCTCGTCGGGCCGAACGCAAAAGTGTTGAATTAGCGTCAGCCGCGCCCGTTAATGAAACCGTGCTTCGCTATTTAAATCGACTCTCGGATTATCTGTTTGTGCTGGCCAGAGAGGTAAATCGCGAGGCCGGGGGCGATGTGCTCTGGCAGCCCGGCGAGCACCGGTGAGTGATGGCTGGCGACAGGTCGCATTAACCGTTGCGCGAGAGCGAGCCGGTTTGGTGGAGGCGGTGTTTGAGTCGGCGGGTGCCACCGCGCTGACTTGGGCGGAATTAGACGAAAGCCCTGCCGTGTTGGAGCCGGCGCCTGGCCAGACCCCCTTGTGGGAGCGATTGGAACTGCGCGCGTTATTCGCAGCTGATGCCCCGGTTGATGCATTGCGTGCAACGCTTGAGGAGACGCTGGGTAACGCGCTGGAGGATTGGCAGGATACGCGGGTGGCGGATCGGGTTTGGGAGCGAGAATGGTTAGTGCATTTTCAGCCCCAGCATTTTGGTAATGATCTGTGGGTTGTGCCCACCGATGCGGTACCCCCTGATCCTGATGCGGTTAATGTGTTTCTTGACCCTGGCCTGGCATTCGGCACGGGCACACACCCCACGACTGCGCTTTGCTTAGAGGCGCTGGCCAAGCAGTCGCCGATCGGTGCAACGGTCATCGACTACGGTTGCGGCTCGGGCCTGCTGGGTATTGCCGCGCTTAAGCTAGGTGCCAAACAGGTTTATGCGGTGGATACCGATCCCCAGGCGGTGCTGGCAACGCGTGAGAATGCGGCGCAAAACGAGGTTGCAGCGGCATTGCAGGTGGGTTTGCCGGATCAGATTGATCTTCCTTTGGCGGATATCTTGCTCGCGAATATTCTGGCCGGGGTGTTGATTGAATTGGCACCGGCAATGATTGGGCAGGTGCGACCCGGTGGCCGTTTGGTGCTGTCTGGTTTATTAGAAGAACAACAGGAATCCGTGCTGGCGGCCTATGCCGATCATTGCGATCTTGAGGCAATTGAGATGCGCGATCAGTGGTGTTGCGCTTTAATGCAAAGACGGTTGTCGTTATGATCAAACGATCTGGAAGGGAGTTGTTTGCCATGGCAGATCAGTCAAGCAGGGACTGCTCGGGCGTGGGTCCGATTAGCCAAGAAGTTCGAAAATCATTAAGCGCTTATTTTTCTGATCTGAACGGAGATCCGTGTTGCGACCTTTACCAAATGGTGATGGAGCAAGTAGAACTGCCGATGTTAGAAGTAGTGATGCGGGAGTGTAACGGCAATCAGACTAAGGCGGCCGATGCGCTGGGCATTAACCGCGGGACCCTTCGTAAAAAACTCCGCCAATATGGCTTAGAGAACTAAAATTCATGACCAATGCTTCTCGGGTGCAACGCGCCCTTATCAGTGTTTCCGATAAAACGGGTGTGATTGATTTGGCCCGCGGCCTGCAGGCCCTGGATGTTGAGATTTTATCAACTGGCGGAACGGCAAAGCTGCTGGCCGAGCAGGGTATTGCTGTTCGGGATATTGCGGATTACACCGGCTTTCCTGAAATGATGGATGGTCGGGTTAAAACCCTGCATCCGCGTGTGCATGGCGGCCTGTTGGGCCGGCGCGGGCAGGATGATGCGGTCATGGCGAGCCATGGGATACAGCCCATCGATCTGTTGGTGGTGAATCTTTATCCGTTTGAAGCAACGGTTGCGCGCGCGGATTGCACATTGGAAGAGGCCATTGAGAATATCGATATTGGTGGCCCGGCCATGCTGCGCGCGGCCGCAAAGAATTATTCAGGCGTTGCGGTGTTAACGGCGCCTGATCAGTATGCCGACCTGTTGGCTGCGCTGAATAAATCGGAGGGCCTGAGCGCGGCCTATCGTTTCGACTTGGCCGTTGAAGCGTTTAATCACGTGGCCCGTTACGATGCAGCGATTAGCAACGCGCTATCAGCCCGCTCAGTAACCGGAGAAACGATACCTTACCCGCGGCAGCTTAATCGGCATTGGCAAAAAGCCGCCGATTTACGTTACGGCGAAAATCCGCATCAAACGGCGGCGTTTTATCAGGAGCTCAGTCCACCGGCGGGTAGCTTCGCCGGCTTTTTGCAGCATCAGGGTAAGGCGCTTTCTTATAACAACCTGGCAGATGCCGATGCGGCTTGGGCCTGCGTGGGCGCATTCGAGGGGCCGGCCTGTGTGATTGTGAAACATGCCAACCCCTGTGGCGTTGCCGTATCTAAGAATTTGTTAACCGCCTATGATCGCGCTTATCAAACCGATCCGGTCAGTGCGTTTGGCGGCATCATTGCGCTAAACCGCCCGCTAGACGTGGATACCGCACGGGCAATTATCGACCGGCAGTTTGTGGAAGTGATTTTAGCGCCGGGCATTGAGCCGGGTGCATTAGCGGTAACGGCGGCGCGTGCGAATGTGCGTGTGTTAGAGATTGCGGATGGCCCCCGGCCAGCCAGCGGAGTGCGCCTGCAAACGATTGATGGCGGGTTGCTGGTGCAGGATGAAGACACCACGCTGGTGGGCGCAGAGGGCTTGCGCTGTGTGACCGAGAAGGCGGTTGATGCGGACTTACACGCGGATCTTGAATTTGTCTGGCGGGTGGCACGGTATGTGAAATCCAATGCGATTGTGTATGGCCGGTACGGCCAGACACTGGGTATTGGCGCCGGTCAGATGAGTCGGGTTGATTCGGCGCGGATCGGGCTGCGTAAGGCCGAGGATGCCGGATTGTCTCTACAAGGCTCAGTTTTAGCCTCGGATGCGTTTTTTCCGTTTCGGGATGGGATTGACCAGGCCGCTTCAGTGGGTGTGAGCGCCATTATTCAGCCGGGTGGCTCCATGCGTGATGAAGAAGTGATTGCCGCGGCCAATGAGCACGGCATTGCCATGCTATTTACCGGCCAGCGACATTTTCGACATTAAAATCAAATAGGAAGGCCTGGCATGAAGGTACTGGTAGTGGGCAATGGCGGTCGCGAGCACGCCCTTGCCTGGCGGATCTCGGCATCGCCCCAAGTTAGCGCCGTTTACGTAGCGCCGGGCAATGCGGGTACGGCCCATGAGCCGGGTGTTACCAACTTACCGATCGCTGCGACCGATATCGAGGGGCTGCGCGATGCGGCGCTCGAGATGGGGATTGAGCTGACCGTGGTGGGCCCAGAAGCGCCCCTGGCTGCTGGCATTGTCGATATATTCACTGCGGCTGGTCTGGCCTGCCTAGGGCCGCATCAGGCGGCCGCCGAGCTAGAGGCATCTAAAGCATTTGCCAAAGATTTTTTGGCTCGACATCACATTCCAACGGCTGACTATCAAACCTTTGATGCGCTGGCACCGGCGCTTGACTACATTCGGCAGAAAGGCGCACCGCTGGTGGTGAAGGCGGATGGTTTGGCCGCGGGTAAAGGCGTAACCGTGGCTATGACGGTTGATGAGGCGCTGGCCGCAACCAAGGCAATGTTTGCCGGTGCGTTTGGCCAGGCCGGCGCGCGCGTAGTGGTTGAAGAATATCTTCAGGGCGAAGAGGCCAGCTTTATTGCGCTGGTAGACGGAACACAGTGCCTGCCCCTAGCAAGCTCACAGGATCATAAAGCCCGCGATGCGGGTGATCAGGGCCCTAATACCGGCGGTATGGGTGCATACTCGCCGGCGCCGGTGGTTACCGAGGCACTGCATCAGCGAATTTTAGATACGGTGATTCAGCCGACTTTGGACGGATTATCAGCAGAAGGGCGGGGTTTTAAGGGCTTTCTATATGCCGGGCTGATGATTGATTCGCAGGGTATGCCGCGCGTGCTGGAATTTAATGTGCGGTTGGGTGATCCGGAAACACAGCCCATTGTGATGCGGCTAAAAAGCGATCCGATCGATTTATTTGTTGCGGCCCTGAAGGGGCAGCTGCCGTCAGTGGTGGTCGAGTGGGACCCGCGCCCGGCGTTGGGCGTGGTCCTGGCGGCAGGCGGATACCCGGGTGACTACGCCAAAGGTGCGGTGATTAGCGGGTTAACGGCGAATACTGATTCAGACTGTAAAGTTTTTCATGCCGGGACTGCGCTCAATGAATCAGATCAGGTGGTCACAGCCGGCGGTCGCGTGCTGTGCGCCTGCGCATTGGGTGAGGATGTGCTGGCCGCGCAAAAGCTTGCGTACGATACCGCGTCTGCGATTCACTGGGACGGCATGTTCATGCGGCCTGACATTGGCTATCGTGCCGTGCAGGCGCAACTGAAGAAGGAGTCGAAATGACTATTGCTTACTGGTGCGTGCTGGTTGCGATTTTTATACCCCTGCTGTTTGCCGGTCTGGCCAAGTCGCGTGGCGATTTTGACAACGCACGGCCACGCCGATGGTTGGAGCAGACGGAGGGCTGGCGGCAGCGAGCACATTGGGCGCAGCTGAATAGTTATGAGGCATTTGCCCCGTTTGCCGCGGGTGTCATCATTGCGCATCTGGCAGAGGCGCCGCAGGCGATTGTTAATGTGCTTGCTGTGGCGTTTGTACTGCTTCGGTTAGGATTTGGCGCTGCTTATTTGGCTGATCGGCCCACCGTGCGCACGCTATTTTGGACCGGCGCGTTTGCCTGTGTGGTTGGCCTTTTTATTGTGGCCGGAATTGCCAGCACCTAAATCGTTGGGGTGATCCAGATCAATTGATTCAAGCGTGAGCAGCGGTAGGCTGTGTCCTCTTAGAATGCAAGGATCAGGATAATTCTCATGACCGATCATCTGATGCTGGATCGAGAGCTGCTGCATCGGTACGACGTGACCGGTCCGCGTTACACGTCATACCCCACCGCAGCGCAATTTACCGAAGCTTTTAACGAGAAACGCTACCGCCAGCGTGTGCAGTGGGGTAATGAAGACCCGATGCCACGCCCGTTATCGTTGTATGTGCATGTGCCATTTTGCCGCACGGTTTGCTTTTATTGCGCGTGCAATAAGGTGATTACGGCCAATTACCGGCGCGCTGAGCGGTATCTGGATCGGCTGATACAAGAGCTGGATCTGCAGGCAGCGCTCTTTGATGATGATCGTTTAGTCGAACAGCTCCATTTAGGCGGCGGTACGCCCACCTATTTTAGTGATGATGATTTAGCGC
>JAGXLT010000045.1 GCA_018334525.1 Gammaproteobacteria bacterium | reverse complement strand
TTAGCCAAGATTTAGCGCATTTGGATGCCGCCGCCAGGGGCACCCCCGCCGCCCATGCCACCACCCATACCGCCACCGGCAAGTTGATCGGGCGTCATAATGCGTGAGGCTTGTTCCCGCTGCATTTCGCGCAGCTGCTCCATCGTCTGCTCTAACGCTACATTTGCCGCCGTCGGGAAGGCCTGAGCAGCTTCTTCCAGGCTGCCGGCCTCGAGCTCAAAATTTAATGGCAGTGCGCCTGCGGGGGTCATTACCTGTGTCTGTCCCACGTAAAGAACAGGGCGACTCGGGTCTGATTCGCCCTCGCTGGTTACCGGCGTTAACCGCTGAATGCTGCCGACACGCCGATCTGTAAAGACCTCTTCCTGATACAGCCCGTCGGTATCCAGGCTGAGCTGAGCCAGTGTGTCCTGATCGTTAGAAGCGTTCATGTAAACTCCACAAGTCGTTGTTTGGGTCTACAGGCCTTTAACAGCCTGCACCATGGCACCAGCCACTTTCTGTCCATCACCAAACACCATGCGGGTGTTTTCGCTGAAGAACAGGGCATTTTCCACGCCCGAGAAGCCGGTTCCCTTGCCGCGCTTAATGACCAGTACATTTTCAGCCGCATCCACATCAAGGATCGGCATGCCGAAAATGGGGCTGGATGGATCATTTTTCGCGGCCGGGTTGACCACATCGTTTGCACCAATCACCACCGCTACATCGGTCGTCGCAAACTCTTCGTTGATCTCTTCCATATCAAAGATCATGTCATACGGCACGCCGGCCTCTGCCAGGAGCACGTTCATATGCCCCGGCATCCGACCCGCCACGGGGTGAATGGCAAATTTAACATCAACCCCGCGTCCCTGGAGAAGCTCTACAAGTTCCCAGATCTTATGCTGAGCCTGCGCAACCGCCATGCCATAACCCGGCACGATGACCACTTTATCGGCAAACGCCATCATGATGCCGGCATCTTCTGCACTCACATCCTGCATTTCGCCTTCCGGCCCTTCGCCGGACGCCTGCACAGTTGTGCCAAAGCCCGCGAAAAGCACGTTAGCGATAGAGCGGTTCATCGCCTTTGCCATTAGCTGTGTCAGCAGCGTGCCGGCAGCACCCACCACGGTACCGGCAATGATCATTGCCGGATTACCGATGGCATAGCCTTCAAACGCCACGGCAAGCCCGGTCAATGCGTTAAATAGCGAAATAATGACCGGCATGTCCGCACCGCCGATTGGCACGGCAACGAACACACCAAACAGCAGACCAAGGGCAAAAAAGATCACCACAATGGCCACGCTGTCGGTAAAGAACGTCATGATGCCGAAGATCACGGCCAGAGCGAAAACAACCACGTTAACGACCTGCTGAGCAGGTACCAGTGAGTTGCGCTGCATGCGCCCGTCAAGTTTGGCCCAGGCAACCAGAGATCCTGAAAAGGCCACCGTACCAATCAGCGCGCCTAAAATGGCCAGCACGGTGACATCTGCACCTAACGCGCTGGCAATTGACCCGCTTGCCGCGCCTTCTGCCCGTAGCGCCGCTTCAGCCGCCGCCAGGCTAAGGCCGGACTCTTCTGCTAAAGAGGCCGCCTGTGCCTGCAGATCGCTCGGTAGCGTACGCAACGCTCGCAGCATTTCCACAGCAGCAATAGCAGCGGCTGCGCCGCCACCCATGCCGTTATACAGAGCCACCATTTGTGGCATTTCTGTCATGGCTACGCGTCGCCCGGACCACCAGGCCAGGCCACCGGCCACGGCGATACCAATAATGATCAGGATATAGTTGGAGACGCCATGAATATCCGGATGCAGGAAGGTGACCAGGGTGGCCAGCACCATACCAAAGCCGGCCCAGATAATGCCTTTACGCGCTGTGCGTGGCGAACTCATGGCCTTCAGGCCGAAGATAAAAAGAACGGCGGCGAGCAAATAGCTCAGTTGCACAAACCAACTCATTTCTCAGCCCCCTTCTTTTCGTCCTTACTCTTAAACATCTCAAGCATACGCTCGGTGACAACATAGCCACCCACCGCATTGCCGGCGCCCAGAATAACGGCGATAAAGCCAATGATCTGCTCGGTCACTGTTTCGGCGTGACCCAGAACCACCATGGCGCCAACAATCACAATGCCGTGCACAAAGTTAGAGCCAGACATTAATGGCGTATGCAAAATAACGGGCACGCGGCTGATGACTTCAAAGCCAACAAAGCCAGCGAGCATGAAAATATAGAGTGCGACAAAGCCTTCAATGGCCATTATTTGGTGCCTCCTTCAATACGCTCGCGAGTGGGGGCATGACGAATTTCGCCATCATGCGTCAGGCAACTCTCTGCGACGACTTCGTCATCCCAGTTCAAATCGATGCTGCCTTCCTTAACGATCAGGGCCAGCAGATTGCACAGGTTACGCGCATACATCTCACTGGCATGGGTTGCAGCCATGCTCGGAATATTACGCGGTCCGGCAATCAGAACGCCCTGATGTTGCACTTCTTTGCCGGCTTCAGTGAGCTCACAGTTACCACCGGTCTCTGCTGCCATATCGACAATCACAGAGCCTGCCTTCATGCGCTCAACGGTTGCTTTGTCGATAATTTTCGGTGCCGGGCGACCCGGGATGGCCGCCGTTGTGATCACGGCATCCGCCTGGGCAATATGTTTTGCTAGTACCTCAGCCTGCTGGGCCTTTTCTTCATCGGTCAGTTCACGCGCATAACCGCCTTCGCCCTCGGCGCTGACGCCGGTATCAATGAATTTACCGCCCAATGATTCCACCTGCTCCCGCGTGGCTGCGCGCACATCGTAGGCTTCAACGATTGCCCCGAGGCGGCGCGCGGTCGCAATGGCCTGTAATCCGGCCACACCGGCACCAACCACAACAACACGCGCCGGTTTAACCGTGCCGGCTGCCGTGGTCAGCATCGGAAAGAGTTTGGGACTTAAATGTCCCGCGAGAAGGGCGCACTTATAACCGGCAATATTGCCCTGCGAGGACAGAGCATCGATTGACTGCGCACGGGTGATCCGCGGAACAAGCTCCAGGGCAAAGCTGGTGACTTTTCGCTTTACGAGATTCTGAATGCGTGAATCGCCCTCATGCGGTGTCATATAACCGGCAAGAATAATGTTCTCCGGTAATTTGGCGGACTCTTCTGCGGTCGGGGGCTGAACACGCAGGACAATGTCAGCGCCTTTATAGAGCTCGGCGGGAGTTTTTGCCCACTCCACGCCTTCGTATTGATTGTCCGTAAACCCGGCGGCTTCGCCGGCGCCTTGTTGCATGCGCACGCTGGCACCGAGTTTCGTCAGCAACTTAAGTGCACTGGGAACCATGGCAACCCGGCGCTCTCCACTGGCTGTTTCTTTGGGTACGGCGATGGTGATGGTCATCGACTGTGTCTCCTGTCCGTAGAACATTTCCGCCACCGGCGGACCGATGATTTTACAGCATCTGGCGCAGGAAACATCCCCATTCTTGGTCACAAAGATGTAACCCTTGCACATTACGCTTATCTCGGTGATTATTTGACGAGGTATTGAGGGTTAGGCAACGCGGCAAGGGCCGGAGGGTGAAAGCGTGGAGACGCTGCAACACCACATCCTGCGTACCGACGTTTCAGGCATGCCACTTGAGTGGATTACCTATCAGGACGCGGTGCGCCTTTACCATCTCGAGCAGGTGGCTTATGCCTGCGGTAATGAGCTTTATCGTATTCATGGCGGCCATAATGCAAAAACCGGCCGACGCAGTATCGTAGCCGTTAATTCGATCATCGCCACCGCGGGGGCGATGCAGGCTACGCTGAAAGGCAATCCGGGTTACACACCACCACTGAACAATGCCACGCTTTTCCGGCGTGACGATCATCTTTGTCTTTATTGCGGCGAGCAAAAAATGGCGCGCGATCTGTCACGCGATCATGTCAAACCGATCAGTCGAGGTGGTCAGGACGTTTGGAATAATGTGGTCACTGCGTGTAAGCGATGCAATAACCTAAAGGGTGATCGTACGCCCGAACAATCGCGTATGCAGTTGCTGGCTGTGCCATTTGTGCCAACGCATGCGGAATATGTTTACTTGCAGGGCAGACGCATTCTGGCCGACCAGATGGAGTTTCTGCGGGCGCATTTCCCGCGTCGTAGCCCGCTTCGTGAGCGATTGGCACGATCTGCTTAGCAGCTAGTCGCCTTCCAGATCCTCAAAAAAATCGCCATAAGGGTCTTCGTCGAGTGGGACATTGCCATCATAAACAAGGCTTTGTCGACGCTGCAGATAGCCGGAGCGCATGAACGCATAGGGGTCGGGGGCGTCTCTTTGTAGCTGAATGGTCTGATCGAGTCTGGCCCGGGTATTGATCACGTAGACAGCGGTGAATGCCCCTAATGTCGCGCTATCGAGTGCCAACCAGACGAGCACATCCAGATACCAGTCGACCGGGTACCGAGCCACATCACGCGTGGAGGATGGCCCCAGTAAAGGCAGCATGAGATAGGGGCCCTGATCCACGCCCCATACCCCCAGTGTCTGCCCAAAGTCCTCACGATCGGTGGTTAAGCCCATGGAGGTTGCCGGATCGAAAAAACCCAGCAGCCCAATGGTGCTGTTTACAACGAATCGGCCGGTGGTGCGCCCTGCCTGACTCCATTTGCCTTGTAGGGCCTCGTTAACTACATAGATCGGAGAAGCCAGGTTGCGATAAAAATTGGTCACGCCGCTGCGCATGCCGTCTGTGGTCACCGCCATGTAGCCGCGCGAGACAGGCCCCAACGCATAGATGTCTAACTGCTCATTAAATGTATAGACGCCGCGGTTAAATCCTTCCAGCGGATCATTAACCTGATGCGGGGCGTTGGTGCTGGCGCAGCCAACCATTACGCCGGCAAGCAGTGCAATCAACCCGAGCCTGAAGAATCGGCGTAAGGATATTGTCATCATGGTGTACCGCCTGCCTCAAAAGAATCGTAAAACAGCCTATCCGATGGCAAGCCTGCCTCAGCAAAGCCGGCTTTAGCCGCATTAATCATGGGGGGAGGTCCTGCCATGTACACATCATAGTCCTGCAGATCAGGATAGTCCTTAAGGACCTGGTTATGCACAAATCCGGTCGCCCCTGACCACCGACTGTTTTGGCCGGGCTCTGAGAGTACCGGCGTATACTGAATGTGGGCCTGTGTTTCGGCCCACTTCTGAGGTAACGAATTCAGATAAAGATCAGGCACATCGCGCGCGCCCCAGTAGATATGCATCGGCTGCGTGCAACCGATCTGCAGGGCATGCTCGATAATGCCTTTAATGGGACCAAAACCGGTGCCGCCGGCAATAAAAATGCTGGGCCGGTCGCTTTGTTCTCTTAAGTGAAAATTCCCTAATGGCCCTTCAAAGCGAAGTAGCGCGCCTTCTTTGAGCGTTGTAAATACATGCTCTGAGAAAATGCCGCCCGGCAGATGCCGAATATGTAATTCTAACAACTCATTATCATGCGGGGCATTTGCTAAGGAATAGCTACGTTTTTGCCCGTTACGCAGCAGGATGTCGATGTACTGCCCCGCCAGAAACGGCATGGTTTTGGCCGCCGGCAGCCGTAAAAAAAGCCGACGCACATCCGGGGCGCAGGTCTGTATTTGTTCAACCCGGGCTGGTAGCCGCTGTGGGCGAATCTCGCCGGCCTCCTGCACTTCATTCACTGCAATCACTAAATCACTGGCGGGTCTGGCCTGACAGAACAGCGCCATGCCGGCAGTATCCTGCTCGGAATCAATAGCGGGCGGTAGTCCATTCGGGTATTCAATGCGGCCCTCAACAACCCGGCCTAAACAGCTGCCACAGGTGCCGTTACGACAGCTGTAAGGAAGCATTAATCCGGCGCGCAGTGCTGCGTCGATGACCGATTCTTCAGGCTCCACAGCAAACTGATAGTCCGTGTCGCTAATGTGTACGTTAAACGTCATTGGTCTGCTCCATCCAGGCCGAGCTCCGGCCATAAGGCATCCACTCGTGCTTTGGTTGCCTCGTCCATCACGATCGGATGACCCCACTCGCGTGTGGTTTCTCCAGGCCATTTGTTAGTGGCATCAAATCCGATCTTCGAGCCTAAGCCGGATACCGGCGAGGCAAAATCCAGATAATCAATGGGGGTGTTTTCGACCATCACAGTATCTCGGGCAGGGTCCATGCGTGTGGTCATCGCCCAAATGACATCCTCCCAGCTGCGTGCATTCACATCCTCATCCACCACGATAATGAACTTGGTGTACATGAACTGACGCAAAAAGGACCAGGCCCCCATCATGACGCGTTTGGCATGCCCGGGATATTGCTTGCGCATGGAGATAACGGCCATGCGGTAACTGCAGCCCTCGGGTGGCAGGTAAAAATCCACAATTTCAGGGAATTGCTTTTGTAGGATCGGCACAAAGACTTCGTTGAGCGCAACGCCGAGGATGGCGGGCTCATCGGGGGGGCGTCCGGTGTACGTGCTGTGATAGATCGGGTCTTTTCGCTGGGTGATACGCTCAACCGTAAATACCGGGAAATTATCGACTTCATTGTAATAACCGGTGTGATCGCCAAACGGCCCCTCAGGCGCCATATCATCGGGATAAATATGGCCTTCAAGCACAATTTCGGCCGATGCCGGCACTTGCAGATCAGAACCAATGCAGCGCACCAGCTCGGTACGACTGCCGCGCAGTAAACCGGCAAAGGCGTATTCAGATAGCGTATCCGGCACGGGTGTAACGGCCCCGAGTAGTGTTGCCGGGTCAGCGCCCAGCGCAACGGCAATGGGGAAAGGCTCACCGGGATGCTGCTTTTGCCAGTCCCGAAAATCCAGTGCTCCACCGCGATGCGATAGCCAGCGCATGATCACACGGTTGCGCCCAATGACTTGTTGCCGATAAATGCCCAGATTTTGGCGCTTTTGATGAGGCCCGCGCGTAATCACCAACGCCCAGGTAATCAGTGGTCCCGCATCGCCAGGCCAGCAGGTTTGTATGGGCAGATCGCCTAAATCAACTTGGTC
>JAGXLT010000044.1 GCA_018334525.1 Gammaproteobacteria bacterium | reverse complement strand
CCACCAGCCCATCTTCACGCGTTAGATAACCGCTTTTACGATTTGGCCACTCCCGCCACAGAACCTGGCTTGAATCGTCAAGATCGACTCCGGCGGCCTCAGCCTCATCCCGCTTCATAGGGAATGCCAACGGCCAGTCTTTCCCTTCCTGCACCGCTTCCATAAACCCGTCGGTAATCAGCAATGACAGGTTAAACTGACGAAGCCGGCCATCTTCACGTTTTGCTTTAATAAAATCCATGACGTCGGGATGGCCGACATCAAACGTTGCCATCTGAGCGCCACGCCGACCGCCGGCGGAGGAGACGGTGAAACACATTTTGTCGTAGATATCCATAAACGACAGCGGGCCGGAGGTATATGCGCCCGCGCCGGATACGTAGGCACCCTTCGGGCGCAATGTTGAGAACTCGTAACCGATGCCGCAACCGGCTTTTAGTGTTAAGCCTGCCTCGTGCACTTTATCTAAAATTTCGTCCATCGAATCACCGACAGTGGACGAAACGGTGCAGTTAATCGTTGAGGTTGCCGGTTTGTGCTCTAAAGCACCCGCATTAGAAGTAATTCGGCCCGCCGGGATTGCGCCAAAACGTAATGCCCAAGCAAACTGTTCGAACCAGTATTCGCGCTGATCTTCTGATTCCACATCCGCAAGGGCGCGCGCTACACGTCTATAAGTATCCTCAATACTTTTATCGACCAGATCACCATCCTTGGACTTCAGACAATATTTTTTGTCCCAAATATCCTGTGACGCCGGTTGTATCGGTATCTCTGCAGCGCTTGTCGGAAGCGCTCTCAAATGCGGAACGGTCGTCATCGGGTACTCCTTGTTTTTCTGCCAATTTCCACAATATAGGACTTTTTTATAAAACTTAACACTACATATTGTGGTCAATGAGAGAAGCGTAACCGATCAATCTGCGATCGTCCACTATCGACGAACGATAATTAACCCTCCAGCAGCAATCCCCAGAATCGCCAAAATCACTTCGTCATGGCGGAAGTCCAGTGCCAGCAGGTCCTGCAGGCCATTGACCATTAACCACACCCCCAATAACAACAACCCCAAATCTTTCATCAATAAACTCCCCGTTAGGATTCAATTTCATGTTGGCTGATCGGCAGGAACACCGCGCCATCACATTCCGGCTGCAAAACAGGAATATCCGCTTTACGAAAAATACCCGGACCCAGACCAAAACTCTGATGGGCCAGCGCTTCACCGCGCGGTGTTGCTAAGGCATCGTCGGATAGTTTCAGCAAAAATCCGGCCACTGCGTCATCTTCCATCAGTATTGCCCAATTCGTCTGCTCTCGTGCACGCCGAAGCTCTCTTTGAACGTCCGGGTCTACTGATTCGGCATTCGGATTTTTTGCCAAAAGGCCCAGTAGCTGCTCGCCTACAACGGCGTGTTCTTTTGGATCGTCTACATCAGGACGTTGCGCCCCACCCGCCTCGACAAAAGCACGCGCAAAAATGACCGGATCAGCAGTGCCCGCCTGCCGCACCGCTTTGCGGCCGGCAGCAATCGCATCTCTAATTTTAGCAACCTGGCGAGCTCTAAATACGGGCACTAAAGTGACTCGTCATAATCATCAAGATGCCCTATGGTGCTGTAGTCGCGCTGCACCCGAAGTTTTGCTGCAATAAAGTCTTTATGCTCAATATGCAGAAGCTCCGCAATTTTTCGCACAAGCTGCTCTTCATAACGATCCATTTCCGTATCTGCCAGACACACTCGCCAGAGTAACTCGACAAGCCGTGCTTTTCCGGCATAGTCAAAACCGGCATTAATCAGATGCGTGAACTCGAAATGATCGGTGGCGGCATGCGCCTCTTCGTCGGCCAACTCAATGAGCTCCGCTGTTTCTTCAGCGGTCAGATCAAAGACCTCCATGATGCCATCATGGATGGCCTGAAACTCCATGCTATGCCGTTGATTATCGGCTTGCGCCATCTCGATGAGCAAAGCAGCCGAAGCCAGTTGGAGACGATGCTGCACCGCCGCGGCATTCTGGTCCTCAGATTCCGGAGTAATGTGAGTCTCGTAAAAACGTTTGATGGCGTCGATCATATCTTTTGCTCATCTCCGCGCTACCTAACAAGCCTTTATCCTACTCAGGGCCCGGCGCTACCTTCAACTAACGCCAATTGCTGCCCGACACGCAGCCGGTTTGGATTATCCAAAGCATTGAGTTGCGCCAGGTCACCAGCGCTGACTCCGTGCCTGGCCGCGATCGCACCTAAGGTATCGCCCGGCCGCACCACGTACATAGCTCCACCAACCGGTACAGGCATTGCCCCAGCCGTTGGTAGCTGCAGCCGCTGACCGGCACGAATCCGATTGGCATTGCTCACACCATTGACGGCCATCAGCGCCTGCACGCCCACGCCATACCGCGCTGCAATACCGGATAGCGTCTCGCCACCGACAATCACATGCTCCATACTTGGGCGTTGCCCCTGATAGACCTGGCTCAGTGGGAGCGCATTTACCGCAGCCACCCAGTCAATTTGCGGATCGGCCGGCAACGCAAGCGCATAGCCACTCGGCACAAACTTTCTGCCATCCCAAACCGACGGCCCCAGCCCTGAGTTTAACGCTTGCAGCTCAGCTCGGGTCAGACCCAACGCAGCGGACAGCACCTCAATCGGCGCGTAATACTTCAGTGTTACACGAATCGGGACGACCGGATCTGCATAGGGAATCGGGCCAAAGTACTGCTCCGCATTACGGTCCACTTCAGCAGCGGCTAATAGCGATGGATAAAAATTACGTGATGCAAACCCGAATCGCGAGCCTTTGTATTCATTGCGAATGGTCACATAGTCGCTGGTACCCACATCACGCACAGCCCGCCGCATGCCGTTGCGACCGTGGTTATAGGCGGTGATTGCTAATGGCCAACTCTTCAGTTGCTCATAGTTATCGCTCAATAATTCTGCCGCGGCCTGGGTACTGAGCCAGGGGTCTAAACGCTCATCGAGCACCGGATCGACACGCATGTATTCACGCCCCGTACCCGATGTGAACTGCCATAATCCCGCAGCACCTGCATGAGAACGCGCTAACGCGTTAAATGAGGACTCGACATGGGGCAGAGCAACCAGCTCCTCAGGCAAGCCATTGGCGGCCAAAACTGATTGAATGTGCCCGCGCCACTGCCCGGATCTGACCAACCCTTCATAAAACCGTTCTTTAAGACCGCCCTGAAACCGCAGGCGATCGGCAATGGCTTCATAATCCGATGTCTGTATGTCTGCAGGCAGTCGCTCTGCAATCCGGGCTTGTAGCGCATCCTGGGGTACGCCCTGCTGCGCGGCCAATGCTTTCAATGCGTTGCGATAACGTTCAAGCCCTCGACGCACCTGCGCTCTGCGCTCAGCCCACTGGGGCGGTCGGGCAACAGAAATCTGACCATAGACCACCAGATCATGACCTGAATCATGGATCAGCCCTCGGTCCACCGGTACTTCGGTGTAGATCTGCGTCCAGAATGCCACGGCCGGCTCCAGCTCTGCAGGCCGTGGTAGCGTGCGATCACCTGCCCCTGCCGTCGACATCAGCAAAGACAAAAGGCACAGTAACGCGCAAAAGTGTTTAGTCATAACCGGATACTAGCGGCGGAGGCCTCCAGACACAATGCAGTCAATACAATGGATCGTCGTTATCGGTGTGCTAGCCATGTCAACCGGCGCCGCTTTACACGCTCTGTTGTATAAACGTGAGCCAGCGGCGGCTTTTGCATGGATTGCCGGCTGCCTGCTTTTCCCGGTTGTCGGGCCGATTCTCTATCTGCTGATCGGCATTAACCGCATTCGGGCTCGAGCCCAGCGATTGCGTGGCAGTGAATCTGCACCGTTTCAGCATGAACACGACAGCTTACCCGACGATATTCCCTCAGCATTTCGCACCCAGGCACAAACTTCCAATGCCGTAACAGGGCTGCCCATCACACAAGGCAACTCGATACATGAGTTAGTCGGCGGCCAGGCGGCCTATCCGGTTATGCTGGCCGCGATAGATGAGGCTAAAACACACGTCTATCTATCCACTTATATTTTTGAGAATAACCTGACCGGGCAACAGTTTATCGACCACCTGGAAAAAGCCACTGCGCGCGGAGTGGATGTTCGGGTATTACTTGACGGCGCTGGCGAGTGGTACACATGGCCGCCAATTCGCTGGACGCTACGTAAGCGCGGCATAACTCATGCGCGCTTTCTACCACCTCGCCTGATTCCACCCAGTCCGCTCATTAATTTACGCAATCATCGAAAGTTACTGCTGATAGACGGGCAAACCGCTTTTACCGGTGGCATGAACATCGGCGATCGGCATTTAATCGATCGCGATGTCCATTTTCGCGTTGATGGCCCACTAACCGCCCAGCTTGAACAGGTTTTTTTAGACGACTGGGAATTTACAACACGCAATCGCAATGCCCCAACGCCGGTCACTGATCCAGGCCCCAGTGGCGATGCCCTTTGCCGCGCAATTATTGATGGCCCCGATGAGGATTTACATCGTCTTACCATGGTGCTGGTCGGTGCTGTTGCAGGGGCGCGAGAACATGTCGCCATCATGACACCTTACTTCCTGCCACCACGTGAGCTCGTGGCTGCGTTGCAGGCGGCTGCCGTGCGCGGCACTCAGGTTGATATCATCCTGCCGGGAAAAAATAATCTACCGTTTATGCATTGGGCGACCCGAAACATGCTGTGGGAGCTCGTCAAATGGGACGTTAATGTTTATTACCAGGACGGATCGTTTGACCACAGTAAATTATTCGTTGTCGACCGACATTACACGCAAATCGGATCAGCGAATCTTGATCCTCGCAGCCTGCGACTGAATTTTGAGTTGGTCGTCGAAATTTATGACCCACAATTTGGCGCGACCATGGCTGAACATATTGAATCAGCGCGTCAGGCATCGAGGCGCATCGGACTGGAAGAATTAGATAACCGGCGGCTGTTGCCACGCATTCGCGATGCGATTGCCTGGCTTTTTACGCCTTACCTATAAATGGCAACAACGCCAACCAGCCCAACAATAAACTGGCTACAGCACCAATCGTTAACACCGTGCGCATAGCACGGAACCATCCTGGTAAGAGCGGGCCGACATTTCGTTGCTCCCAGAGCCGCCATCCAATAAACCCCGCAGCCAGCAATGGCAGACCCAAGATTTTCGGGATTAACAGAGCCACCCATGCCACCAGCGCCGGCACAACGGAGGCATAAAAAACCGGGGCACTAACACCTCGCTGCACCATCGCCAATCCCCAGTGTATTGCACCGACAAACGACAGAATAACCGCGCCATAGGCAGCCAGAATCGGAATAACCCACGGCAGATTAAACCAGACACCGGCCGCTGCAAATATAAATGGCAACAATCCCAGATAGCCCATCCACTTTGCTGCACCAACCGCCGATGCGCGTTTCATCAACGCCTCTTGCCCCGCTCGTATTCCTCCGACAAACCGACCGTGAATAAATATCTGCGGTAGGGTTTGCATCCCGGTTCGCGCCTTAAGTGCGGCAAAAAAATCACGGCTGTCCGCTGAGCCCATACCCAGCTCAACCGTACGCCAGGTGCGCCCGGACTGCTCAAGCACTTCATCTAAACCGCCTAAATCAGTAACAGGCGAGTGAAAGATGACAACCTCTTCACTACCCAACAACTTAGCGATTTCTGCTTCATGCGACATGACAGACTCCCAACGACTGAACCGATGCTCCATGATAGGGTCACAACTCATCGATGCAAGGGAGAAAATTATGTGGTTAACGCGAATTCAGCAAGCAGCCGTGCTTTTTGTCATGGTCAGTATCTTAACGGCCTGCGCAGGCGTGAGCCCCGATGATTATGCAGATCAGACACCCGAGTTTCTCATTGAAGAATACTTTGACGGGCAGGTGAAGGCCTGGGGCATGTTCCAGACCCGAAACGGTGAGGTACAGCGTCGGTTTACCGTCGACATTGACGGGCAGGTCAATGGCGATCAAATCGTGCTTGATGAGCGTTTTGAATATGATGATGGCGAAACCGAGCGCCGTGTCTGGGAAATTGAACGCATTGATGATCAGACCTACCGGGGCACCGCCGGCGATGTCGTTGGATCAGCAACCGGGGTACGCGGCGGCAATGCCCTTAACTGGCGCTATGTGCTGGCTTTGGATGTTGGCGATCAAACCTGGAATTTAAAGTTTAATGATTGGATGTACTTAATCGATGATGAAGTGTTAATTAACACAGCCGATGTCACCAAATTCGGCTTCCGCGTCGGGCGAGTGACCCTGTTTTTTCAACGCCAATCAGATACCAGGGATAACCTATGAACTACGCTCGACACCTAATCACTGTCCTTTTATTAGCTCTGCTTACCGTATCTACCAGCTCACAGGCTGAGGCGAACGTTGTTCAGAACGGTGCGGAATTCCCGCGCCAAATCACTCTCAATGAACAACCACTTACGCTGAGCGGTACCGGCATAGCTCGTTATCGCATTATTTTTACGGTCTACGCCGCCGCGCTTTACCTGCCCGACGGTATTACCTCTGACGCCGTGCTTGCGGGACAGACACCACGGCGATTAGAGATTGAATACTTTCACAACATTTCAGCAGAAGACATTATTCTGGCAGCTAACACCAAGCTCGCAGAGCAAAGCACACCTGAGGTACTGGCAAAAGTTCAGGCTTCAGTTAATGAATTTCACGCCCTTTTTCAGAGCGTTAGCGATGGCGATCGATATCGCATGGACTACATTCCCGGTGTTGGCACACAGCTCAGCTTTAACGGTGAGCCGGTGGGTACTGTGGCGGGGGATGACTTTGCGGCGGCTTATTTTGGCATTTGGCTGGACAACCGATCTCCGTTGTCCGATCAGCTACGCACCGACCTGCTCAGCGGCATCAGTCAGTAGATCTGTCAAAATGCGCGGTGTCGCTCCAATGCCTCGGCAATTTCTGATTGAAAATCCAACGCCTGCACATGCGGGCGGGTCA
>JAGXLT010000043.1 GCA_018334525.1 Gammaproteobacteria bacterium | reverse complement strand
AAAAATATCGAATTTGAAGCGATTCAAAATGACTGATGCACCGCGTATCGGGCTGGCACTTGGCGGTGGGGCTGCCCGTGGATGGGCGCATATCGGCGTGATTCGCGGGCTGGAAGCGCAGGGTATTCGGCCTGACTTAATTGCCGGGACTTCGGTGGGTGCGGTTGTGGGCGCGATGGCCTGTAACGGGCACTTCGATGATTTTGAGACATGGGTGCGCCAACTAACGCGCCGCGATGTGCTGGCACATATGGACTTTGCCCTAGGTAACGGCGGGTTTATTCAGGGCGGGCGGCTACTCGAGCGATTTCGAGAAACCTTTGGGTTAAAAACGTTTAAAGATCTGCAAACGCCCCTCGGCGTGGTGGCAACGTCGTTATATACGGGCCAGGAGCGCTGGCTTCGTGAGGATGATGTGGTGACCGCAGTGCGCGCCTCTATGGCACTGCCCGGCATGTTTACCCCGGTACATCACGAAGGGGAATGGTTGGTCGATGGGGGGCTGGTCAACCCGGTGCCGGTATCACTTTGTCATGCCATGGGAGCCGATTTTGTGATTGCCGTCAATTTAAGTGACGGCCTGATCGGTCGGCATTTCTCAGAGCATCAGCACCCCCCGGCTGTGTCAGATGACAGCGATACTGACGATACCAAAAGCTGGATTGAGCGATTGAGCACGGGCTTTAAAGAAGGCTTTAGAGATGGTGCTGATTTGCTG
Source organism: Gammaproteobacteria bacterium (assembly GCA_018334525.1). Taxonomy (GTDB): domain Bacteria; phylum Pseudomonadota; class Gammaproteobacteria; order Nitrococcales; family Nitrococcaceae; genus Spiribacter. The sequence continues at coordinate 6,351 of JAGXLT010000043.1, read as the reverse complement.
CAAAAACAATTTGAGCGGGGCGATCATGAAACCTCGCCGGGCGTATTTGATGTAATTGCCTCGTCAATCACAATTATGCAGGACCGTATTACGCGCAGCCGCATGGCGGGTGATCCCCCGGATGTTCTCATCACCCCGCAATTAGCCCATATCGGTTTGTTAGAGCTGCATCGTGGTGCTGAGACGATTAAAGAAGGACAGGAGGCCGTTGAGCGCATAGAACCTGCGCTTGAAGCCTTTAAGCAGCGTCTGTAGGCGTTGCTAAATGCCCTAAAAACGGCCAGGCCACGAGCATTTGGGCAAACCGAATGGTGGGAGGAAGCGCCGATGAGGCGGTGTTGGTGACTGATGCGGTCGGCTTCCCGATAAACTGCCGAATTTCATCTTCCAGCGTGTCTAGTGCGGCTAGGGGCATATGCCCATCGACATGCAGAACATTCACGCCATGCCCCTGAAAGCGGCTCGGAATCATCGCGAGCATAAACGGCAATGCCTCTTGGCGCGTCATCGTACTTAAATCAACAGGAAAATACAGTGATGCCTGACTTAAGTGATTAGGCGTTACGATCACTTCGATGTGATAGCAGGTGTCATTACCGTCGTCTTCTACTTCATCCAGCGCTAATGTGCCCAGTGTGCTGGGATGAATGCGGACAACAACATCGGCAGCGTTCTGCTGGGCTGCCAGCCACTTTTCGAACTCATCCGCTCGTGAGGCAATTTGCGATTCCGCTTCGGTGTCTGCATAACCGCGTTCCTGCGTATCGCGCGCAAACTTCCAGTCGCGCTTCACGCGCACATCAGAATCGACAAAAATCCGAAAATCCAGCAGCGGCTGAAACTCCGAGTACAGGGTATGCAGCCCTTCAATCAGAATAACCGGCGTTGGCGTGTGGCGCCGGGATGGCAGAAACTGCCCGTGCCGATGGTCATAACGCGGAATATCCACGGCAATGCCCTGCTGCAGATGCGCCAGATCTTCCGCTGCCTGAGCCAGATGATTGGCTTTAGGGTCCAGCGGGGATTTGCCCGATTGACGGCGGGTGGCACGATCCTCTTTGTGATAGCCGTCCAGGCTGATCTGACTGACCAGATCGGCGCCCAAAAGCCACTCTATGCCTTCGGTATAAGTGGTTTTGCCACTGCCGCTATCGCCCGCTACACCCACGAGTATCGGGCGTTCGCCGCGATCAAAGCGATCGCGCAGCGCATGGGCAAGGCTGCCCTCAGCAAAGCGTGGCGGTTGTGCGTTTTTCATTAGATACTCAACGAACTGTCAGGCGCTCTATTCTGCGCTCGATAAAGGTGGTGTCAAATAGAAGGGATGGACGGGTTGCTAACTGTGCAGCGGAAGGTTAGCGTTATTGATTGATTTATATGGGAGATATCGATGGCCATTAAGACCAGCGATTTATGCGATGAGCATGAAGATCAGCTGCAGATTTTAGCGCCGTTATTCAGTAATTATGGCGGCCGGCATAATTTCTCGGGCATTATCGAAACGGTAAAAACGTTTGAAGACAACACTCAGGTTCGCGCATTACTTGAGCAGCCGGGAGACGGCAGGGTGCTTGTGGTCGATGGGGCGGCCTCGCTGCGCTGTGCACTGCTGGGCGATCAGCTCGGTGCCTTGGCACGGGATAACGGCTGGAGCGGAGTCGTTGTGTACGGCTGCATTCGTGATGCTGCGGATCTGGCGGAAATCGATATCGGCGTTAAAGCACTGAACACGCACCCGCGGCGCAGCGTGAAAGGGGGCGGTGGCGAAATCGGGGTGCCTGTAACGCTGGCCGGCGTAACGCTGACCCCCGGGCAGTGGCTGTGTGCTGATCGTGATGGAATTGTGGTTGCCGAGACGCCACTGGGATGAGTACAGAGGTCTCGGTACGGTTAGATCGCTGGCTGTGGGCGGCGCGGTTTTTTAAAACCCGGCGCATGGCAGCCGATGCGATTCGTGCGGGCAAGGTGAGTGTCGATGGTGTGCGCGCTAAACCGGCACGCGCCATTCGTATCGGGCAACGCGTAGTGGTGGGTAAAGGCTCTGTGGTGTTTGAGGTTGATGTATTGGGCTTGAGTGAGCAACGAGGGCCCGCCTCAGTGGCACAGCAGCTTTATGCAGAAACAGCGGAAAGTGTCGAGAATAGAGAGCAGCAACGATTAACGCAGCGTGCAAGCATGGCGGCCCAGCCTCGACCCGAGCATCGACCCGAGCGCCGTGACCGCCGTGAACTTGCCGCATTTAAGCGCCAGTCGAGTTAGTCCGGCGTATCAATGCCGGCCTGATAGCCTGCCGCCTGAATGCCGGCAACCGCGCATTCTTCGTCAGCATCCGAGGTATCACCACTGATACCCACCGCGCCAATCGCCACACCATCCTCTAACACTAAAACACCGCCGGCCACAGGAATGAACTGCCCGTCAGCGGCAGCTGCGAGCGCGGCTAAAAAGGCTTCTCGGCCCTGGTTGCGCTCACCAATCGTGCGGCTGGCGATGCCTAAGCCCAGTGCGCCCCGCGCCTTACCCTGCGCAATCTGTTGGCGCACATTGCCGGACCCGTCTTCTCTTGCCATGGCAACAATATGCCCACCACTATCCATCACAACAACGGTCAGGGGCATAAAGCCGCGCTCTTTGCCTTTAGCCAGTGCTGATTCGATGATTTGGTTGGCTTGTGCCAGCGGCAGGTCAACCCGTACGGGGAAAATGGAACTTTTAGGCATACTGTTTTCCTTTATGTTTTACCGATTTTGAAATTCTGCCAGTAGCCGACCGGTTTGTGAGTCGGCTTTGCGCATGACTTTCTCTGGCGTGCCTTCGGCGACAATTCGGCCGCCGGCCTCGCCACCTTCAGGGCCCAAATCAATCAGCCAATCGGCCTCCGCAATTAAATCGAGGTTATGTTCAATGATGACCACACTATGGCCGGCATCCACTAACCGATGCAGGATACGAATTAGACGTTCTACATCCGCAATATGCAAGCCGACGGTGGGCTCGTCCAAAATATAAAGGGTCTTGGGCTGCTTGCCGCGGCTGCCGGCAGGGCGTGCCTTGGCAAGCTCACTCACCAGTTTAATGCGTTGTGCCTCACCGCCCGATAGCGTCGGGCTGGGCTGGCCGAGCGTTAAATAACCCAGTCCGGTGTCGCGCAGTAAACCGAGCGCATGATGGAGCTTGGGTTGGGCCGCAAAAAAATCGACCGCCGTTTCAATGTCCATGTTCAAAACATCACCAATCGAATGGTCACGCCATGTCACGGCCAGCGTTTCTGCGCTAAAGCGCTGACCATGGCACACATCGCAGGGCAGGGTCACATCCGGCAGAAAATTCATCTCGATGCGCTTAACGCCTTGACCTTCGCATTCGGGGCAGCGGCCTTCTCGCGTATTAAAGGAAAAGCGACTCGGGCCGTAGCCGCGAATTCGCGCCTCTTCGGTTTCTGCAAATAAGCGGCGAATCTCATCATAAAGGCCCACATAAGTGGCCGGGCAGGAGCGCGGTGTTTTGCCGATTGGTGTCTGATCGACTTCCAGCACGCGATCAATCAGTTGCTGTTTGGCCGTTTCGCGGTCTGCCAGTCGGCGTTTAAGCTCGCCATGCAGTACCTCTCGAATCAGCGTGCTTTTGCCAGAGCCGGATACGCCACTGACCACTGTTAAGCACTCTAAAGGCAGGGTTAAATTGACCTGCTTTAAGTTGTTGGCCTGCGCATTTTTAATGATGATTTTATCGGCCTTTGCCGCCTTACGGCGTTTGCCCAGGCTGGGATGAACCAATGGCTCTGCCAGGGCACGGCCGGTGACTGATTTCGGATTGGCCAGCAGCTCATCAAGCGTGCCTTCGGCAACAACACGCCCGCCCCTAATGCCTGCGCCCGGGCCTAAGTCGATAACATGCGCGGCACGCCGAATGGTGTCTTCGTCATGTTCCACCACTAATAAGGTGTTGCCCTTTTTCTCCAGTTTCTCGAGTGTATCGAGCAACAAGCGATTATCCCGCGCATGTAAACCAATCGTCGGTTCATCGAGGATGTAACAAACCCCCTGAAGGTTTGAGCCAAGCTGAGCCGCCAGCCGAATACGTTGTGCTTCGCCACCCGAAAGTGTGGGTGCGGCGCGATCGAGGGTCAGATACCCCAGGCCAACGTCCTGCAAAAAACCGAGCCGATTTTGCAGCTCCGGCAGGATGTCTCTAGCAATTGCGCCAGCCCTGCCTGTTAGCGTTAGGTCGGCAAATAGCGTTTTAGCAGCGGCAACTGATAGTGCGCCGTATTCAGCAATACCACGATCAAGAAAACGGACGGCCAGTGCTTCGGGGCGCAGGCGATGGCCATTGCAAAGCGGGCAAGTTTCTGGCTCTTCAGGCGGTTCAACCTGAGTCCGTCCAGTGCCTAGGCAGCCGGGGCACCAACCATGCGCAGTGTTATATGAAAATAAACGCGGATCCAACGGGTTGAAGCTGCGTGCACAGCCCGGGCAGGCGCGTTCCGTAGAATACAATGCGGAGTCGCCATCCGGCGTGCTCACACGTACCTGCCCCTTGCCATAGGCCAGCGCCTGATCAAGGGCTGCCAGAAGGGCGGATTCATCCGCTGGATCCGGCGTTAGCGTAACGACTGGCAGGTCAATGTCGTGCTCCCGAAAGCGATCTAACCGCGGCCATTGCCCGGTGGGCTGATCCTCACCATCCACGCGCAGTGTTTCAAATCCTTTATTCGCCGCCCATTGTGCAAGATCGGTGTAATACCCTTTGCGCGCAATAATGAGGGGTGCCAAAAGCGTAATGGGCTGGCCACGATAGGTAGTTAGCAGGTGTTCAGCAATCGCTTCGCGGCTGCGCTCGGTAATCGGCAAATCACAATCGGGGCAGTACTGGGTGCCCAGCTTGACGAACAGCAATCGTAAAAAATGATGCAGCTCTGTCAGCGTGCCAACGGTACTTTTATGCCCGCCACGGCTGGTACGCTGTTCGATGGCGACTGTGGGGGGAATGCCGGTCACCGCATCAACATCCGGCTTTGCCGCCGGCTGCACGAATTGCCGGGCATAGGCATTCAGCGACTCTAAATACCGCCGTTGACCTTCATTAAATACGATATCAAAGGCCACGGTGCTTTTGCCCGAGCCTGATAACCCTGTAATAACACTCATTTGATTACGCGGTATGCGCAAATCAATGCCGCGCAGATTATGCTCACGCGCATTATGAATCATGATGGCCTGATCGGTATAAAGTGCCTGCCGAGCAACGGGTGGTTCAGCCACCTGCAACGGCGCATCCTGCTCAAGGGCTGCCACATGTCGACGTAAAGCCGCCCCGGTAGGGCTTTGCGCTGCGGCATCCATGAGTGCATCGGGCGGGCCCTGTGCAATGACCTGCCCCCCGGCATCGCCGCCCTCAGGGCCAAGATCAACCAACCAGTCTGCGGCCAGCATCACATCCAGATTATGCTCAATGATAACAATGGAGTGCTCGGCATCGAGTAGTCGCTCTAAAGCGGTGAGTAATACGCGAATATCATCGAAATGCAGCCCGGTGGTGGGCTCATCAAATAAAAACAGGGTATGCCCGGCCTTTTTATGCTTTGCTTTGGCTAAATGGCCGGCAAGCTTCAGGCGCTGCGCCTCGCCACCGGACAAGGTGGGCACGGGCTGGCCGAGTCGCAAATAACCCAAGCCAACGGCCTCCAGCGGCTCAAGTCCGCGCAGAATATCCGGCTTATTGGCAAAAAACGCCTTGGCCTGAGCAACGGTCATCTCTAAACAATCAGCCATTGAGGCGGGCAGCGCATCGCATCCTGGCGCGGGTGGCAGGCGAACATCCAATACTGCATCACGATAGCGCCGCCCGTCGCATTCAACGCAGCGTAAATAAACATCGGATAAGAACTGCATTTCGACATGCTCAAAGCCATTACCCCCACAGGTGGGGCAGCGGCCATTACCGCTATTAAAACTAAAGGTGCTTGCCGTGTAACCGCGCTCAATGGCTAATGGCTCACGCGCGAAGGCTTTGCGTAAGGGGTCGAGCACGCCGACGTGGCTGGCGGGGTTGGATCGGGTGGTGCGGCCAATAGCGCTTTGGTCGACCAAAATGACCTCATCAATCGCTTCATGCCCCGTGAACCCGGTAAAAGCGCCGGGCGGATCGACGGCTTCCCCCAACTGCTTACGCAGGCCGCGATAGAGAATGGACTCCAAAAGCGTGGATTTGCCGGAACCTGAAACACCGGTCAGGCAGACTAATCGCTGCAGGGGCAGGGCCACATCAATATTCTGCAGGTTATGTTCGGCAGCGCCGATCACATTCAGCCATGCTTTTGGTGCGGGGCGGCGAGTGCGCCGCTCGGCT
>JAGXLT010000042.1 GCA_018334525.1 Gammaproteobacteria bacterium | reverse complement strand
CAAGCCGTAGCGCTTTGCCAATACGTTTAGGGCCCATTGCATGCGGCGTAAGCCAGCTGACCACCACCGCTGAGATAATCGCGAGCGTACCGGCACGAATCACCGAGTAGCCAACGAACAATGCCACGATCAAAATGATGATCGGAATAAACAAATAGGCCTGCCGCAACAGACGGCCGAGCAAAGGCAGCTCATCATCGTTTAAGCCCCGCATGCCCAGCTGCGCGGCCTCAAAATCCACCATAAAATACACGGCGGTAAAATAAAGAATGGCCGGAATGACGGCGGCCAGGGCAATTTCGGTATATGGAATACCTGTAATTTCAGCCATGATAAAAGCGCCAGCACCCATAATCGGCGGCATAATCTGTCCACCGGTTGATGCTGCCGCTTCGATTGCTCCGGAAGATTGCTTGGAATAGCCCACCTTGCGCATCAATGGAATCGTTAAGGACCCGGTGGAGACCACGTTACCGGCACTCGTCCCGTTAATCATTCCCATCAGCCCGGAAGCAAAAATCGCCACCTTGGCCGGACCACCCCGTGCCCGCCCGGCCACGGCAAAGGCAAAATTCACGAAATACTCACCCACTTTTGAGGCCTGCAAAAAAGCCGCAAAAATAATAAACAGGATTATGTAGGTGGAACTCACGGCGGTGGTTGGACCCAACACACCGGCATCGGTATAGACCTGACTAAAAAATCGATTAATGGACAGCCCGGGATAGCCCAGAAAACTCGGCAAATAAGGGCCGTAAAAAACATAAACCAAAAAAATCAGTGAAATGATCACGAGCGCTAAGCCGGTCACGCGACGCGTCAGTTCCATAATCAGTGCGCACCCGGCAATCGCCGCCAGCGATATCCCGATCGGTGCAAAGGAGGTGCCCGTGCTCATGCGCAATGGGGTATTAAAAATAACCAGCAAATAAGCGGCTACCGCAAGGGCGCAAATCATAAGCACCGCGTCGGAAGCAAGAATGCGAGAGCGTGTGCCCGGCGTAATCCAGCCCAGCAAAATACCGCCCCCCGTTGCAACGAGCAGGGGCACGCCAAAATGCCATTGTTCTAACATCGGGTCGATACGCATCGCCCCGCCCTGCAGGGTTTGCCAAAAAACCCAGACCTGAAACAGCGCATATAACGCTGGCAGCGCAAAAACCGCAGCAAGCCCCTCGATCCACATCCAAAAGCGAGCCCGCGGCTGTGTATTTTCTTTATTGAAAGACACGCTGGCATATAGACCGAAGCCGATAATTAATGCGCCAGCGATGTGAACGATCCGAAAGCTCCATGTCTCCAGCGGACGGACATTGAGCGTGTACAGATGAAAGGCGGCATAACCCGCCGCTAAAAATGCCATCACAAGCCAGGCCAGCCCGGAATATTGCCGCTGGTTGCTCTCGATGATCTCGTCATCGACCCCGTTGGCAATGATATCCGGCTGCTGCTGGCTCATGCTGGCGTTACTCCACGCTTTCCTAGTTGTGGATCATATCCGAGTCAATGCTAAACCCGTTTTCATTAAACCAACGGGCCGCACCCGGATGCCAGGCCAGCACACCGTTTTTGTCATAGTTCTCCGGCACTGAAAAACGGGCCGCACGGTGAATTTGCACCATCCGCTCATTGTTTTCCATCACCGCACGGGTTGCTTCATACACAAAGCTCTCCGGCAGGTCGCAGCGTGCAATGGCAAAATTCCACATTGATACAGCGCGTGCGCCATCATTAAGCGTTTGATAGGTCTCAGCAGGAATCTCAAAAGCAGCGACCGGGAAGGTATCCATAATCTGCTGCTGCTCGGCCTGCGTAAACTCAATGATATTAATGTCGGTTTGCACCTCAAGCTGGCTTACTGCCGGAATCGGCACACCCGCGGCAAACGCGATCACATCAATCAGCCCATCCTGTAATTGGCCGGCAAGATCACTCCAACCACCATTACGACGATCAAAATCAACACCCAGCTCTGCCAGCATGCGAGGGAAATAGGTATCTGACGTAGAACCGGAAGGCCCGAATCCGATCGATGCACCGGCAGGGATCTCATCAATCGACTCAATGCCCGAGCTGGATAACACCGTCACCGAAAATGGCGTTTCGTACATCGGGAACATCGCACAAGCATTGTCTAATGGTATCCCAGGCGCTATTGGGCTTTCACCCGCCAGGGCCTCTGCCGCCGGGCCCATCGTCGTCATACCAAAGGCCATATCGCCATTGTGCACTAACGCCAGGTTCTGATTCGGTCCACCAGTGACTTCGCCACCACCGGGCACACCGATCTCATCGGCTACCAGATTGGCCCATCCCGATCCGTAGGTGAAATAAGTACCACCCTGACTGGCCGTTCCCACCGTAAAGCTGCCTGGCCACTCAGACCGATCCGCCATGGCGGTGCCTGCTCCCAGGGCCAACACTAATCCTGCGCTCAGTACGCTTACATTCAATTTTTTCAAGATCCTTCTCCTCCAGCTTGTTAGAGTGATGAAGTATGTCATTTAAATTCATCAATCGGTATCCCGACTGGCTTCCACCAGAAGCGTTTTTCCGGCAAAAACCCATGCCGATGAAATCACCGGTACCGTTACTCATCAATACGCAGCTAGCGCAGGCGTTTGGTATTGATCCTGAATGGCTTGCAAGCGGCAGCGGCACTGCCATGTCGGTGGGGCATCCATTGCCGCCGGGCGCTGATCCGATGGCGCTGGCTTATGCAGGGCATCAATTCGGCACGCCGGTGCCGCAACTCGGTGACGGGCGTGCGCTTTTGCTTGGCCAGCTGCCGGATCAGCAGGGCGTTTTGCATGACTTTCAATTAAAAGGGTCTGGCCCCACGCCGTTCTCTCGCATGGGCGATGGCCGCGCGGCGCTGGGTCCGGTTTTACGAGAGCTGCTAGTCAGCGAAGCAATGCATGCCTTGGGCATACCTACGAGCCGGGTCCTAATCACCGCAAAAACCGGTGAGGCGGTTCTGCGGCAAACCGGCCCAGAACCCGGTGCGATTTTGACCCGCGTGGCTCGCAGCCATTTGCGCTTCGGCACTTTTGAGTATTTTATCAATCGTCATGATCTTGACGGACTTAAAGCGGCGGCCGATGCCGCTATTGCCTGGCATTACCCAGAGTTAGCTGAATATGAAGCGCCTGCGCGGTACAGGGTACTTCTGGAGCGTGTGATTGAGCACACAATTACGCTGGTGACTGAATGGCTGCGTGTCGGCTTTATTCACGGCGTGATGAATACCGATAACATGATGCTGTCCGGTGAAACGCTCGACTATGGCCCTTGCGCCTTTATGGACCATTTCTCAGCCCAACGGGTATTCAGCTCGGTAGATCGGGGCGGGCGCTATGCGTTTAATCGCCAACCATATGTAGCTCACTGGAACCTGGCACGTCTTGCCGAATGTCTGCTGCCGCTGATGGAGGAAGATGCCCTGGAGTCGGTGATCGAAATCATCAATGCGGTGCCCGATCAGTTTCAGGCAGGACACGATCAGATGATGCGACGCAAACTGGGATTGCTCACCGAGCAACCGACCGATACTGCGCTTGGCGAGGCACTTTTAGCGGCCATGGAGGAGGCTCAAGCCGACTACACAAACACATTCTCTGCAATTGGCCGTAATGAGCCGCCGGCATGGATGGCTGACTGGTGGCTCAAATATGAGCAGCGCCTTGGCCTGGAGCCTGATCAACCGCGCAAAAGACAGTCATTAATGGCAGCAGCAAATCCGGTGGTAATTCCGCGAAACCACCTGGTAGAGCGAGCGCTACACGCTGCAGAAAATGGCGATCTATCGCCAGCCGAAAATTTACTCGCAGTGATTCAAAGCCCGTATCAGGATCCAGGGCGCAACGCGCAGGAATTTCTGCGCCCTCCACAGCCCGATGAGATCATCCCTGCTACGTTTTGCGGCACCTAATGGTGACAATGTCACTGATCTAAAGCAGCGTGACGTTGAATCTGTAAGATGGACCGGAGGAGGTTTATATCATGTCAAATAAATTTAACTCGATCGACAGTGGACGTCGCCGCTTTGTCACTCAGTCAGCACTGGCAGCCGGCGTTGCAGCCAGCGGAGTTGGCGCTAGCAGCCTGATAACCAGCAAACCAGCTAAGGCCGTGAGCACAAACGCACGTGTTGTGATCATCGGCGCAGGCGCTGCAGGCCTGGCGATTGCGACCCGGCTATCCCGCCAAATTGATAGCGCACAGATCACCATTGTGGATCGTCGCGAAGCGCATTATTACCAGCCCGGCCTGACCCTGGTGGCCACCGGACTCTGGAAGCCGGAAAAAGTGGTTGATAGCAACGACCGGTACATGCCCGATGGCATTAACTGGATAAAAGATGATGTAGCCACCTTTGATCCGGACAACAACCGCCTGGAAACAGTGGGTGGCACTCAGGTGGACTACGATTTTCTGGTTATCTCAACAGGGCTTGAGGTCAATTTCGATCTGATTGAGGGAATGAGTACGGATTTGATCGGCCAGAACGGTGTTGGTTGTGTTTACGCCAATCCGGATCATGCCGCACGGACCTGGCAGGCTGCGCAATCATTTATTGAAACTGGCGGCGTGGGTCTTTTTACCCGTCCACCGGGCCCCATTAAATGTGCCGGTGCTCCGCTGAAAGTAACGATGCTGATAGAAGATGCACTCAGCGAGGCGGGCAATCGGGGGCAAGCAGAACTGCATTACCTGCCACCCGGTGGCGGGCTGTTTTCGCAGCCGGATATTAATGAGTTTCTGATTGATTATTTTCCGAATCAGCGCGATATCGCCATTGACTTCGGGCACCCGCTGGCTGCCATCGATGCTGACCGACGTCAGGCAACCTTCAGAACCGACGATGGCCTGAAAACGATGGACTATGACTTCATCCATGTGGTGCCGCCGATGTCCGCACCCGCGATGATTCGTGATGGGGAACTCAGCTGGCAGGACGGTAATTTCAAAGGCTGGCTGGAGGTTGATCAGTACAGCATGCAGCACCGCCGCTACCCCAATATTTTTGGCGCCGGCGATGTGGTGGGCACCCCTATCGGCAAGACCGCAGCCAGTGTAAAGGCACAGGCTCCGGTGGTAGCGGATAACCTGATTTCTGCAATTCAGGAATCCGAGTTCACCGCGGCATGGAACGGCTATACGTCATGCCCCTTAATTGTAGAAAAAGGCAAAGCGATGCTGGTTGAATTTGACTTCAGCCTAGCCATGACGCCGTCATTCGGCTTCCTTGACCCCTACGAGCCTCAATGGGCTCCCTGGTTCCTGAAAGACCGCATGCTGCATGCCGCTTATAACGCCATGTTACGCGGCCGAGTATAAGGAGATCTCGATCATGGCATTTTCACTATTCGGCATTTTTGCAGTAGTCCTTGAGCTCTTCAGACCCATACTGCCGTTTCTTGCACTTATTGTGTTACTCGATCTACTGTTGTTCATCGGCGTGATCCTGCGCAGGAAAACGCTTCGTGTCCGCTCCGGCATTCGGGTGGCAGCAAGCATTGGGATCGTAACCGGTATTGCAGCAGCGCTGGTTATGCCTGCATGGACGCAGGCTACGCTGGGACAGCTCACCAGCATTATCGACTACTTGGGTGTAATTGGCGCAGGTATTGGCGTGGGAATTGCCATTAGTCTGTTAAGCTATCCGCCGATCCAACTTATGCTGAGAGAAACGCGATAGTTAATGAATGAAACAGCTCGGCTGGCCCACCTGCCGATTTCCATCTTTGCGGTCGTTATGGGGCTTTCCGGGCTTTCCTTAGCGTGGCAGAAAACAGCCGGGGTGCTTGGGACCCCGGCTTTCATTTGGCAGAGCCTGCTCGCTCTAACCATCACTTGCTTTGTGCTGTTTGCAGCCAGTTACCTGGTTAAAAGCCTGCGTTACTTCAGCTTTGCAAAGGCTGAATTCAATCACCCGATTAAACTGAGTTTTTTTCCGACGATTAGTATTAGCGCGCTTTTAATTGCGACCGCATTAAAAGATATTGCTCCGGATATTGGTGCGGTAATTTGGCTCATCGGAGCCTTTGCTCATTTGGGCTTAACGATCATCGTGCTCAACCTGTGGATACATCAGGAACACTTTCAAATCCAGCATATCAACCCGGCCTGGTTCATCCCGATCGTCGGTAACGTGCTACTGCCGATTGCCGGCGTCGGCTACGGCCAGTTAACGTTGTCCTGGGTTGGGTTTAGCGTCGGGGTTTTTTTCTGGCCACTGCTACTGTCCATCGTCTTTTATCGGGTCTTTTTTCATCAACCGTTACCTGACCGACTGCTACCGACTCTTTTTATCATGATTGCACCGCCCGCAATTGGTTTTGTGGCCTGGACAGCCCTTACCGGTGAACTCACACCATTCGGCCGAATGCTCTATTTTGTCGGCTTGTTTTTTACTGCACTCATGATCGTACAAGCACCACGTTTTGCACGACTGCCTTTTTTCTTATCGGTCTGGGCTTATTCATTTCCGATGGCGGCGATCACGATTGCCACGTTTGTCTACTACGAGCTGACTGCAGCCTCATGGGCACTTTTCCTGAGCCTAATGCTCTTAGTAATGATGAGCCTGTTGATTTTATGGCTGGTAATCCTGACCTCCAAGGCCGCCAAACAAGGCCGCATTTGTGTTCCTGAGTAACAGAATTGCTCAGGATCAAGGTTACCGCCGGCAATGCTTTTCCCATCGATGTTTCGCCGGTAAGCTGCTATCCAAGATTGCAACGTTTTTAATTTAAGTTTCCATAACCATTTAGGGGAAAATCATGACTGACCAACAATTCAACAACGATCGTCGCCGTCTGCTTCGCGGAGCACTGCTTGGCATCGCCGCGGCACCGCTGGCCTATGTCAGTGTGCGTGGTTCTAACGTGCTGGCACAGGAAATGCCGCAGCTTGACGAAAATGATCCACAGGCGATCGCATTGAACTACGTTCATAATGCAGCGGATCGCGACGAGATGCGCACCGAAGGCGCGGTTTGCAGCAACTGCCGTCTTTATCTGGAAAATGACACCCCGGACTGGGGCGGTTGCACGGCATTCCCTGGCAAGCTGGTAGCCGACGGTGGCTGGTGCAGCGCCTGGGTCCCAATGCCCAGCTAATGCACTGATTACGCTTTCCTTTCCC
>JAGXLT010000041.1 GCA_018334525.1 Gammaproteobacteria bacterium | reverse complement strand
CTCACGGTATAAAAAGCTGTTAGCGCAGACCGACGCTGATGCGGTTATCGTCAGTCAGTCAACAGCCGACGCCTTTGCCGGGGCGCGTTTGATTTCTGCGAATCCTTATCTGGTGTTTGCTCAGGTTGCACGAGCATTGAACCCGGTACGCAAAGCTAAGCCGGGCATTCATCCATCGGCCGTGATTGATTCCAGTGCAGTCGTCGCTGATTCCGCAGAAATCGGACCATTTGTCTATGTCGGGGCCGGAGCGGTGATTGGCGAACAATCGATTGTTGGTGCCGGATGCATCATTGGCGATGACGTCACCATCGGGGCCTTATCCTTTTTGCACGCGAATGTGACAGTCCAGGAGGCCTGCACGCTTGGCGATCGTGTTGTATTGCACCCCGGCGTTGTAATCGGCGGCGACGGGTTTGGTTTTGCGCAGGATGGTGAGCGTTGGGTGGGTGTTCCGCAACTCGGGCGGGTTGTCATAGAAAATGATGTGGAAATTGGCGCCAATTCCACCGTGGATCGGGGATCTCAGGAGGATACTTGGGTCGAAGAGGGAGTGAAGATCGATAATCTTGTGCAGATAGCACACAATGTTCGTGTTGGGGCACATACCGTCATTGCCTCGGGAACCGGTGTTTCCGGAAGTACAAAGATTGGAAGGTGCTGTGTGATTGCCGGTCAGGTTGGGTTTGCGGGGCATTTAGAGATCGCGGATCACTGCACCTTTACGGGCAAGTCTATGGTTATTGGCAACGTGCCCGATGCGGGAGTTTACTCCTCGGGCATGCCGATAATGCCCTGGCGGGACTGGCGAAAAACTGCGGTACGGGTGAAGCAATTGGATGGGCTGGCTCGGCGGGTAGAGCAGTTGGAGAAAAATATGAAAAAGGATACTAGTGATGACTGATCGGCAAATAGATATTGATGGCATTAGACGTCGGCTGCCGCATCGCTATCCGTTTTTGCTGCTGGACCGGGTTCTGGACTATGAGCCGAATGAATGGTTACGCGCCTTAAAGAACATTACCGCTAATGAGCCATGGGTAAATGGACACTTTCCAGAGCGTCCGATTATCCCGGGCGTGCTGTTAATCGAAGCGATGGCGCAAAGCTGTGGTCTGCTTGCGTTCGTGACACGTGAGGCGGAACCGCAGGCGGAGTTACCCCCAGAAGCGCCGCTGTTTTACCTGGTCGGTGTCGACAAAGCGAGATTTAAACGGCCGTTGGTGCCCGGCGATTCTCCGCATTTTGTCTCATCCTTACATCGCGTGGTTCGCGGTATTTGGCTTTTTGAGGCGAAAATCGAGCTGGACGGACGTGTCGTCGCAAGCGCTGATATACGTTGTACGATGAGGGAAATGTGAGCGCCATTCACCCCACCGCAATTGTAGACCCTAGTGCTAAGATCGGATCAGGGGTCAGTGTTGGCCCGTATGCGATTATTGAAGCCGGAGTAGAAATTGGCGCGTCCTGTGAGATCGGGCCGCATGTTGTGTTAAGAGGGCCGATGCGCCTTGGCGCACGCAACCGCATTTTTCAGTTCGCCTCGATTGGTGAGATCCCGCAGGATAAAAAATTCGCGGGTGAGACCAGCTCGCTTGAAATTGGGGATGACAATACGATCAGAGAGTTTGTGACCATTAACCGGGGAACATCTGACGGGGGTGGCGCAACGCGGATTGGCGATGGAAACTGGATTATGGCTTATGTGCACATTGCGCATGACTGCCAGGTCGGTAATGAGGTGGTGTTTGCCAATGGGGCATCACTCGCCGGTCATGTGGAAGTGGGTGATTGGGCCACATTGGGCGGATTTACACTGGTGCATCAATTCTGCCGTCTCGGCGCAGGCAGTTTCAGCGCGATGGGTAGCTGCGTCCGCCAGGATGTCCCACCATTTGTGACGATTGCTGGTGATCCCGCACTGCCGCATGGTATTAATATTGAAGGTCTTAAGCGGCGTGGTTACCCGGCCGCGTCTCAGCAAGCAATACGCAGTGCCTATCGGACGCTTTATAAACGTGGCTTGCGTTTGCAGGAGGCGTTGGACCAGCTTTCCCATCAGGGTGAGAATGAACCTGGCGTTGCGGCATTTGTTGATTTTATAAAGGCCTCTGAGCGCGGCATCGTTCGCTAGGGGGCAGCCCATGAGAATCGCACTGGTAGCCGGTGAACCCTCCGGGGATTATCTCGGCGGCGGACTTATACGTCAGTTGTCAGCACGCTATCCAAACGCCCGTTTTGAAGGTATCGGCGGGCCGGAGATGCAAAGGGCGGGCCTGAAGAGCTTTTATCCCCTTGAGGCGCTTTCTGTGATGGGGCTTTTTGAGGTCATCCGTCACTTGCCGCGTTTGCTTAAAATCCGGCGTGGTCTCAACGCGCATTGGCAAAATCATCCGCCCGAACTGTTTATCGGTATCGACGCACCGGATTTTAACCTTCCTCTCGCACGACGCCTGCGCAAAAACGGGATTAAAACAACGCAATATGTCAGCCCAACGGTATGGGCATGGCGGGAAGGGCGTATTAAAACATTGCGGGCGGCGGTGGATGAGGTTCTGTGTATCTATCCCTTTGAGCATGAGTACTTCGCGAAGCGGGGGATGCCCTCGTGTTTTGTGGGGCATCCGTTAGCCGATGAGGTGCCGCTTGAACAAAGCGCCTCGGCGGCGAGGCGGGCAGCCGGGGTGCCGGAGGATTCGTTACTGCTGGCTCTTTTGCCCGGGAGCCGGATGGGTGAGGTCAACCGATTGGGCCCGCTTTTTTTTCAGGTTTTATCGATTTTATGGGCAAGGCTGCCGGATTTGCAGGTAGTTATACCTTGTGCCACCCCGGCTATTCGTGAGCGTTTAAATGAACAGCTCGCTGCGGTCGACGTGCGCGGGCGGGTGACGCTTCTGAACGGGCGTTCACGGGAAGCGCTGATGGCAGCCGATGCCGGCCTGATCGCCTCGGGTACGGCAACGCTCGAAGCGCTGCTTTGTCGTTGCCCCAGTGTAATGGCCTATAAGGTCAATGCAATGAGCGCAGCGATCGCGCGACGCCTGATTCGGGTGCCTTACTTTGCTATGCCAAATCTCATGGCCGGCGAGTGTTTGATACCTGAGTTTATACAGGAGCAGGCTACGCCGGCGCCTATCGCAGCCGCGGTGCTTCGGTGGTTGGAAAACCCTACGGACCGGGCGGGGATGAATCGTCGCTTTGCTACGCTGCATGAACAATTGCGTCGTGATGCCGACGCTTCGGCAGCGGCGGCAGTGAGTGACTTAATTGATGGATAGTGGCGGGGTTATTGAGCCCGGAGTGGCAGGGGTTGATGAGGCAGGCCGAGGGCCTTTAGCGGGCCCGGTGGTTGCCGCAGCCGTCATTCTGGACCCGGATGCAGCGGATTGGTCCGCACTGCGTGACTCAAAACGCTTAACCCCTAAGCGCCGAGGGGTTCTTGCATCGCAAATACGCGAGCATGCCAGCGCCTGGGCCATTGGTGAGGCGAGCGTAGAGGAAATTGATACACTGAATATCCTTCAAGCGACCCTGCTGGCGATGCGTCGTGCAATATTTTCGCTGAATCAGGTTCCCGTGCATATTTGCATCGATGGGCGTGATGTTCCCACGGAACTGAATTGCTCGGCGGAAGCCCTGATTAAGGGTGATGCATTAGTGCCTGCGATTTCGGCTGCCTCGATTTTAGCGAAGGTCCGGCGCGATGAGCATGCCGCGTCCCTGCACGAACAATATCCCGAGTATGGCTTTGATCGGCATGGTGGCTACCCGACGACTCTGCATCTGGACAGGCTTGCTGCGTTAGGTCCTACTATCGCGCATCGGCGCTCTTTCGGACCTGTCAGGCGCGCACTGAGTGCGCAATCGCCGCAATAACCCGGTCTGCGTCGGTCAGGGATAGCTCCGGATACATCGGCAAAGAAAAGCATCGTTTAGCAATCGACTCAGCAATAGGCAGTGTCGGGGGATGGGTATGCGCAAACGCTTCCTGCTGGTGCAATGGAATCGGGTAGTACACAGCGCTGGCGATGTCAGCCGCCTTCAGGCGATCCATTACCTCGTGTCGTTGCTCAGGCTCGTCGCAAAGCACGGTGTACTGGTGATAGACATGCCGCCCGATGCCATCTTCATACGGTGGCGTAAATCCGGGTAACTCAGACAATGCCGCAGTGTAATGATGGGCTACACGTCGTCTGCCGTCATTAAACGAATCAATATGCGGCAACTTTGCCTGCAGGATAACGGCCTGAAGCTCATCAAGCCGGCTGTTTAAGCCGATGCACTGGTGGTGATATCGCTCACGGCTACCATGATTGCGCAGCACATTCAGCTCGGTTGCCAGCACGTCGTCATTGGTGGTGACCAGGCCGCCATCACCGTAGCCACCCAGGTTTTTACTGGGAAAGAAGCTAAACGCACCCAGCGCACCAATACTGCCGGTCATTTGCTGATCGATTGATGCGCCAAATGACTGGGCACAGTCTTCAACTAAAGTCAGGTTGTGTTTGTCTGCCAGTTTGGAAAGAGCTGGTAGATCGGCAGGCTGCCCGAAAAGATGGACCGGCATGATCGCCCGGGTCCGGTCGGTAATGGCCTCAGCAACAGCAGCCGGATCGATATTAAAAGTGGCCGGGTCAATATCCACAAATTTTGGTGTGGCACCCACGTAGCAAATAGCTTCAGCCGTAGCGATAAAACTAAACGGTGTGGTGATGACTTCATCACCGGGGCCAACGCCGGCCGCCCGCAATGCCAAATGAAGCGCATCAGTGCCTGAGGCACAACCAACGGCATGGGCCACCCCTAAGTACTCAGCAGAGGCCTTCTCAAAGGCCTGAACATTGGGGCCAAGAATAAACTTTGCATCATCCAATGCGGCGTGCAGGCCCTTCTCAATCTCGGCGCGAATCAGCGGATACTGAGCGGTCAGATCGACCATAGGGATTGGCGACGCCGTGTGGTTGGTCATTGGCTATTCTCCGTAAGTTGGCGACTGATTTCGATGGCGGCGGCAAGCGCACGTTTTCCATCCTGCCCGGTTACAACGGGCTGAGTTTTGTTTTGTATCGTACTGATAAAGCTGTTTATTTCATCAGCCAGCGCATCATTGCGGCCTGGCTCGAGACGTTCGTGGGTAATTTGCGCCATTGTGGGTGGGCCCGAGGCTTGCGGATCGCGTCGCTGAATATCTAACGTGCCATTTTGTAAATCAAGCGACAGATACGCGTTGCGTTGAAAAACGCGCATTCGGCGTTCGGCACGCGGGCTGACCCGACTGGCGGTGACATTTGCCACACAGCCGTTGGCAAAGCGCAGGCGAGCATTGGCCATATCAATATCGTCCGAAATCACTGCGGCCCCACTGGCATCCATGGCCACTAACTCGGCGTTCACGAGCTCTAAAATCAGATCAATATCATGAATCATTAAATCAAGAACAACGCTGACATCTGCCCCGCGCGGATTAAACGGTGCAATGCGATGAGATTCAATGAACAGCGGATTGTCGATCAGTGCCGCCGCAGCAACCACTGCCGGATTAAATCGCTCCAGGTGGCCGACCTGAAGGATGCAGTCGTGTTTGTCTGCCGCGGTGATAAGAGATTCTGCCTCTGCGACCGTAACGGTCATCGGCTTTTCAATCAGCACATGCAGGCCGGCTTCAAGCAGACTTTGGCCGAGTTCATGGTGCAGCCGGGTAGGTGCCGCGACGCTAACAGCATCAACCTGACTGCGGATGGCGTCAACGGAGTCAAAAGCCAGGCAATCGAGTTCTTCGGCAATACTTTTGGCTCGAGTCAGATCCACATCCACAACGCCGATCAGCTCGCAATCTGGGTGCGCTGCATACTTTTGCGCGTGAAAGCGGCCGAGATAGCCGGCGCCAACTACCGCCGTTCGCAATCGGGTCATCGCGTGATTCCTCGGCTTCGATGCCGAATAAAATCGAGCAGCACATGCACCTCCGGTGTTTGCAGATCAGGCTCGTTGGTCACACTGTCGATCGCCTGATTTAGCGACAAGCCGTCTCGGAATAATCGCTGATAGGCCTGACGAAGCCGGCGGCGGCGATCGGTTGGTATGCCCGCACGTTGCAGTCCGCGGGAATTCAGCCCGCGCAGTTCTGCACGATCCCCGGCAACCATAGTAAATGGGGCTACATCCCGATCGACCATTGAGCCGCCTGCCACCATTGCCAGGCGACCGATATGCACAAATTGGTGAATGGCACACAGCCCCGATATAAAAGCCTGATCCTGAATATGGACATGACCGGCAAGCTGAGTGGCGTTGCTGATGATTACATGATCGCCAATCTGGTCGTCGTGAGCGATATGAGCATAAGCCATAAAAAGACCGTGGTTGCCGATTCGCGTGACACCGTCCTCTTTGGTACTCGCTCGATGGACCGTAACAAATTCACGAAATTCATTACTCTGGCCAATGAGTAGTTTTGTGGGCTCGCCCTGATAGGTCAGGTCCTGAGGTGCCTGGCCGAGTATGGCATGCGGACCGATGCGATTATCGGGCCCCATCTCTAAAGGCCCCTCTAAGACAGCGTGTGCGCCCACAGTACAATTGGCGCCAAGTGCGACATGCGCACCAATTACGGCATACGGTCCTACACGACAATTTGGTCCGATAACGGCTTGCGGATCGATAATTGAAGTGGGGTGAATTAACTCGGCTCCCATAATGTGCATGATGGCGTAATCTTTGCTTTCTCACCAGTGTAAAAATCTATCCGGATCACTCAATCCCGGTTAGCATTAGCACAATGAGTTCGGGTTTCGTCCATTTACATTTACATACTGAGTTCTCACTCATCGATGGTACGGTGCGTGTGAAGCCGCTAGTGGGCGCGGTTGCTCAGAATAAAATGCCTGCGGTGGCAGTGACCGATCAGGGCAACCTGTTCGGCATGGTGAAGTTTTACCGAACAGCCATTGAGGCCGGTATAAAACCCATAATCGGGGCCGATCTTCGTGTGGAACATCCCACCGACCCATCAGCGCATCATGTCATGACTTTTTTATGCGCTGACGCTAAAGGCTATGCGGCGCTCACGCGGCTAATCACCGCCAGTTATCTGCAGGGCCAGGCCACCGGGTTACCCGTGGTGGCGCGGGAGTGGCTTACTCAATGGTCTGAC
>JAGXLT010000040.1 GCA_018334525.1 Gammaproteobacteria bacterium | reverse complement strand
CCGGTCCACGTTCGTCCAGAAAAAAGATCGGTCTCCTGCTCATTCAGCCGCTCGCCACGTCCCTGCCTGACCGCACTGATAAATTGATCCTGGATTTCACTCAGCATCACTTCAAGGTCTTCAACGGCTTTTGGATCCTCGGGCATAAAAGGATCCAGCCCGGCCTTATCAGCACCGGCGCTATAAACCCGCCGCTCAACGCCGAGGCGTGATAACGCTTCCGTAAACCCGAACCCGCGTGAGATCACACCGATTGAACCCACCAGACTAGCGGGATCCACAAATATCTCTTCGGTAGCCGCAGCAGAATAATAGGCGCCGGAAGCAATAATGTCCTGCCCGGCAGTCACAATGGCTTTATTCGGATATTGTTCCTGCAGCGCATTAATACCCCGAAAAATCTGCCCGGACTGAACCGGTGATCCTCCGGGGCTGTTGATTTCCAGAATAACGCCCGTTACTCCTGTAGTACTCAGCGCGTTTTCGACGGCCTCAAGAATTTTATCCGCGCTGGCGGGGCTATCCGCCATGATGGGGCCTTCCAGGCGCACCACACCGGCGTGAGGAGCAGTGATCGTCTCTGTGCTGAGCCCACCACCGGGTAAAAACGCCAGAACACTCATGCCCCCGATATATCCCACGAGCAGTAGTTTAAAGAATATGCCCCAGCGCCTCGCCCTTCGCCGCTCTTTAACCCCTTCAAGAGCAATGTCCCGTAACGCATTGCGGGTCCAGTTTTCTTCGTCACTCATTGGCTTAATCCTTTTTGCGTGGCAATTAGCTCATCAGGCAGTGGCGCAGTCACATTGACCGGAGGGCCACCCTCAATCTCAAATTGAATGCGGCTGGCGTGCAAAAATAACCGGCGCAGGCCTAAGTTGCGAAACCGTTTGTCGGCTGATGGATTACCGTAACGCCGATCCAGAACAACCGGATGCCCTAAATATTTCGCATGCGCACGAATCTGATGCATACGCCCGGTGTGCAATCGAACGCGCACTAGCGAGCAACCGTTATAAACCGCTTCGCAGTAAAAGTCGGTTCTGGCCGTTACGCCTTCATCATCAGGCTGCATAATTCTCTCACCGCCCGTTCCTGCTACGGCTCTAAGGGGAACCGTTACCGTTTTCTTCCGCCAGTCCACTTCGCCATGTACTAAGGCAATATATTCTTTAATCACCGAATGATTTTTAAATGCCTCATTTAAGCGGCGCAGCGCCGAGCGGCGTTTGGCAATAACAAGACACCCGCTCGTATCGCGATCCAACCGATGGGCCAGATCAAGAAACGGCAGATCCGGACGGGAATCACGCAGCGCTTCAATAATTCCGTACGCCAGGCCGGACCCGCCATGCACCGCCAGTCCTGATGGCTTACTTAATACCATTAAACGCTCATCCTCATAGAGTATGGCGGCATTTAGCCGGTCGGTGATGCGTACGGACGGGCTCACCCCTTCAACATCGGCGCGTCTAATCGGGGGTACACGAATTTTATCGTCTGTCGCCAACCGATAACTCGGACCAATGCGGCCGCCATTCACCCGCACTTCACCTTTGCGTAATAATCGGTAAATGCGCGTTTTCGGAACGCCTTTCAGGAACCGTAACAGATAGTTATCGATACGCTGACCGGCAAATTCTTCACTAATTACGACATATTCGACACCGGCCAAGTTCAGGGCCTCCAAAAGAGTTGTTCGTTGCGTATCGCTGCGGCAAACTCAAACCATGAGCGAACGTGAAGCGATGGGTTTTGACGTGGTGATTGTTGGGGCCGGCCCGGCGGGGTTGTCGGCTGCCATACGCCTTCGTCAACTCGCTGCTAAGACCGAACAGGATATCCGGGTCTGCGTACTTGAGAAAGGATCAGAGGTTGGCTCGCATATTTTATCTGGCGCAATTCTTGAACCTAGAGCGCTCGATGAGTTACTGCCCGACTGGCATGAGCGTGCTGCGCCACTGCATACCCCGGTTGCAGAAGATCGGTTTATGCTCCTTACCGAGAACCGATCGCTTAAAGTGCCGAATGCCCTACTCCCTAAACAGCTTCATAACGCAGGCAATTACATTGTGTCGATGGGCAATGTCTGCCGATGGCTGGCCGAACAGGCTGAAGCGCTGGGGGTTGAAATTTACCCCGGCTTTGCTGCGACGGAGGTTTTGTTCAATGCAGACGGCGCAGTCTATGGCGTCGCCACCGGTGACATGGGTATTGACCAAACCGGGCAGCCAAAAGCCAATCATGCTCCGGGAATTGAGCTGCACGCCCGCTATACGCTTTTTGCTGAGGGCTGCCGGGGGCACTTAAGCAAACAGCTAGAAGCAAAATTTGCATTACGCGATGGGGTAGATCCTCAAACGTATGGCATCGGGTTTAAAGAACTCTGGGAAGTGACACCTGAAAACCACAAGCCGGGATTGGTTGTTCACACCGCCGGATGGCCAATGGATACAAAGACTTGGGGCGGTTCTTTTATGTACCACCTTGAGAATAATCAGGTGTATGTGGGCTATGTAGTCGGGCTTGATTACCAGAACCCCCATCTTGATCCCTTTAATGAGTTTCAACGTTTTAAGACGCACCCGGACGTACGAGAGACTTTTAGCGGCGCCAGGCGAGTCGCCTATGGGGCCAGAGCATTAAATGAAGGCGGACTGCAGTCTATTCCAAACCTCGCCTTTCCTGGCGGCGCGCTGATTGGCTGCGCGGCCGGCTTTTTGAATGTGGCGAAAATTAAAGGCAATCATACAGCGATGAAAACCGGGATGTTGGCCGCAGAAGCAGTGGCTGAAGCCCTTCAACCGAACGCCTCGTCGAATATTACGCTCACCGCTTACCCGCAACGGTTTCAGGAATCATGGGTTTATCGGGAGCTCTATGCGGCGCGCAACCTGCGGCCTGCAACCGCCCGTTGGGGCATGGTACTTGGCGGTATTTACGCAGGCATCGACCTAAAACTCTTTCATGGCCGGCTGCCCTGGACACTGCGTCATCAGCATGCAGACCATGAGCGGCTTAAGCCGGCTGCTGACATGCCGGCTATCGATTATCCGAAGCCGGATGGCGTTTTAACGTTCGATAGAAATTCGAGTGTTTTCCTTACTAACACCGACCATGAGGAAAACCAGCCCTGTCACCTGACCCTGGCCGATCCCAGCATCCCGGTCCGGCACAATCTGGCTTTGTATGATGAGCCCGCGCAGCGTTATTGCCCTGCTGGCGTCTATGAGATCGTTCAGGGTGAATCCGGCGATCCACAGTTACAGATTAATGCGCAAAACTGCATTCACTGTAAAACCTGCGATATTAAAGACCCGACCCAAAACATCACTTGGGTCGCCCCGGAGGGTGGCGGTGGCCCGAGCTACCCGAATATGTAATTCGCTCAGGCTGCCCACCGGTTAAGAACGCGGTTTAGCGTTTTCCGGATCATACAGCGGCTGGTAACCGACGGCCGCTACGCTAACCGGATAGCGCTCGTTAAAATACTCCATCTGTAACGATTGCCCGACGTGACAGAACGCCCAGGGCAGGTAGGCCAGCATAATGTTTTTGCCCACACTCGGCCCATAAGCAATGCTCGTGGTGTATGAGCGGCGATTTAATTCATCCACCAAGACCTGATCCGTCTGCGGGTCGATAATAGGCAGATTTCCCAATGGATAACGAGCGATGCCGTTCGCATCGGTATTATCGTCCATCACCAGGGTGCAGAGCATTGCGGGTTGATTGGCTCTTGCGCGTTGCTCCAAATAAGCCGCTCGCCCGTGAAACTCGACCGGTTTGACTTTCGGGCGGGCTAAATCCGCTTCTAAAAGGTTGTAGTCGGTGAGCAGATCGGCATTTTGTAAGCGTAAGCTTTTCTCAAGTCTGCGGCTGTTCGAGTAAGTCTCGATGCCAATGGGCGTGACGCCTTTGGCGTAAAGAGCATCCCAGAGTGCCAGGCCATCGTCGTAGTTAAAATGCAGCTCCCAGCCCTGCTCGCCAACATAAGAGATACGAAATGCTAAAACAGAAACTCCGGCCACACTGATTTCACGGAATGTGGCAAAGGGAAACGCCGTGGTCTCTAATCCCGCCGGTTCATCGGCAATTGATTGCAGCGTTTTTCTTGCATTGGGCCCCCATAAACCCAGACAGCCATAGGCCTGAGTACGCTCGGATATATTCACATCCCAGTGATGATCCTGCGCCAGGCGCCGCAACCACACGAGATCACGATGGCCGGCATCGCCGCCATCAATCACGCGATAATGATCCTTAGCCAGCCGCAAGACGGTTAGGTCGGCCCGCACACCGCCTAGATGGTCGAGGAAATGGGTGTAGACCCCCTTCCCTACCGGTGTATCGCCGCCGACCCGTGCAACACAGGCATATTCAAGTAATGCCTCAGCATCACGGCCCTGCACCTCAATAATGCAAAAGTGTGAAAGGTTGATCATACCCACATCAGCAGAGAGCTTTAGCTGTTCAGCATTAGATACGCGCCAGAAATGCCGGGCGTCCCATTCATTTTCACGAACAGGTATCTGATCGGCATAGATCTCTAATAAAGGCTCATTGCTGGCGTAGCCGTGCGCGCGCTCCCAGCCGGCAATTTCCATGAAATGCCCGCCGAGTGCTTCTTCCCGCTCCCAGAATGGGCTGCGGAAAAGGTCGCGCCCCTTAGAATAAGGCTCTCGATCATGCACGGGCGGGTTGTACACCTTAAACGCGGTTTCAAAGCATCGATCATGAATAAATTGCTCATCTCGTTGGAACGGGTAATGACGTGCCGTATCAATGCCATGATGATCCACTTCGGTACGGCCATCGGTCATCCAATCAGCCACGACTTTTCCGGTACCGGGCCCGTCCTTTACCCACACAGAAACTGCATACCAAAGCCCACGAATAGAGGGTGACTCACCAATAGAGGGGCCGCCATCAGAAGTGACCTGCAAAAGCCCGTTAAACGAGCGCTTCTCGTCATAACCCAGCTCGGCCAAGATGGGCGTTAGCTCCATGGCACGTTCAAGGGGGTCCATAATCTGCTCGATTTCCAGGTCACGTTGTGATGGTGACAGCCGTGCCTGTTCTTTTTCCAGCAAATCACGCGGATGAACCAGCCGGGGCGAATTTTCTTCGTAGTAGCCCCACTCAATTTGCCCGCCCTCGGGCGTTTTAGGGTCGCCGGTATCTCGTAAATACGCCGAATTGCCCTGATCGCGCAGTAGTGGATAGCCGATATCTTTCCCGGTTCCTGCGAATTCTTCGTAAGGGCCAAAAAAGGTCAGCGGATGGTCAACCGGCATAACGGGCAGATCTTCACCCGCCATCTCAGCAATCAAGCGACCCCAAAGGCCGGCGCAGACCACCACATAATCTGCTTCAATACGACCGCGTTCGGTATCAACGCCGCGGATACGTCCATCTTCAATATGTAAGCCGGTACAAGGAGTGTTCGCCCAGGAACTGAAGTGTCCGCTGGCCACTGCCTCGTCAATCAGCTCGCCCGTCACAATTTGGGAACGCGGCTTTACAAGCCCGGCATCCGGATCCCACAGCGCACCTTGAATAACGCTCTCTTCTAGCAGCGGAAAGCGCGCTTTAGCTTCAGCAGCGCTGATCATGGTGGCATTTGTGCCAAATGCGCGGCCTGAACTGACCTTTCGCCGTAACTCGGCCATTCGTTCATCATCGCCGACTCGTGCTACTTCCAATCCGCCTACGCGCGCATACCGATCGCGTGCGGCAAAAAATTCGATGCTATACATGGTTGTATAACAGGTCATCCGATCATGCGCGGTGGCATAACAGAAATCGGAAGCGTGCGCGGTTGAGCCGATATCCGTGGGAACACCGCTCTTGTCGATCCCAACAATATCCGTCCATCCGCGTTCAATCAGATGATGAGCCACGGACGCCCCAACGATCCCACCATGCCCGATGATTACAACACGCGCTTTGCTCGGGAAGTCCGCCATGCCACTCTCCTGTTTGAATCGTCATTGATAATCGCTTGAGCGTACTCGCCACGCGACCTCAGCAACTGGCTCAATTGCGACCGCGGATTGTATCTCAGCGTCATCGGCCTGTTGTTTTAATAGTCTTTGTTAATCAATACTTAAAAGTGCTATTATTGCGTACTGTCGGTTAGCCGACGGAACAGAAGAATGCTCGCGGGGGCGGCATGGTGCCGACTCCGCATTGAACTTAACAACGCGCCTGCCTTGGCGCCCGCAAATGGATACCCCATGACGGGTCCCTTAGCCTTGCGAATATGCACCCTGCTCCCCGAGCCTACGCTCGTTGTGGAAAGACCGTTGACGCCTGTCGCTTATATGCGACAAAGCGCCGGCTGGCTGCTGTCGCTGGCGGGGGCTCAGGGCAGTCGCCGGAGAATTACTCGGCATGAAAAGAATGTTAGTCAACGCCACGCAGGCGGAAGAACTGCGTGTCGCGCTGGTCGATGGCCAGTCCCTATTCGATCTGGATATCGAAACCCCGGCTAGAGAACGCAAAAAAGCCAATATTTACAAAGGCCGCATCACTCGGGTTGAACCGAGTCTTGAGGCGGCATTTGTTCAGTACGGCTCTGAACGCCACGGCTTCCTTCCCTTTAAAGAGATTGCTAAGGAATACTTTCAAGGATCTGATAAAGCAGACCTTTCTAAAGTTTCCATAGCCGATGTGATTAAGGAAGGTCAGGAAATCGTTGTTCAGGTGGAAAAAGAAGAGCGCGGCAATAAGGGCGCGGCTCTCACCACGTTTGTCAGCCTGGCTGGTCGTTATCTTGTGCTGATGCCCAATAACCCGCGGGCCGGTGGTGTTTCGCGCCGTATTGAGGGATCAGAGCGCAACGAAATTCGTGATGCCCTTCGCGACCTTCAGATTCCTGAGGGAATGGGTCTGATTGTTCGTACAGCCGGCGTTGGACGCAGCAGCGAAGAGTTGCAATGGGATCTCGATTATCTGATCAACCTATGGACTGCGGTCGGTAAAGCGGTCGAAAAACAAGCCGCCCCATTTTTGGTTTATCAGGAAAGCAACGTCATCATCCGTGCATTGCGCGATTATTTGCGCGCCGATATCGGCGAGATACTCGTGGATGATCGTGAGGTATTCGAACGTGCTCGCGAATTTGTGCAGCAGGTCATGCCGCATAACCTTCAGAAACTGAAGTTTTACGATGACCGTGTCCCGCTGTTTAGCCGGTATCAAATTGAAAGTCCCTC
>JAGXLT010000039.1 GCA_018334525.1 Gammaproteobacteria bacterium | reverse complement strand
GGCAACGCCTGAGGCCGCGCCCGAAGCGATGCCGGAAGCAACGCCTGAGGCCGGGGGTTAAGCGTCGAGATAGCGTTTGGCAAGCGCCTGCTGAACGACGGGGTGCACAAAGCGACTCACATCGCCGTTAAGCGCTGCTACTTCACGCACCAGGCTTGAGGAGATATACGAGTACTGCTCGGCCGGTGTCAGAAAGAGCGTTTCCACTCGCGGTACAAGCTGGCGGTTCATGCTGGCCAGCTGAAATTCGTACTCAAAATCTGATACGGCTCGCAACCCGCGCACGATGACTCGCGCGCCCTCCGCTTCAACAAAATCGACCAACAAGCTGGCAAAAGGCTTAACGGTGACGTTATTAAACGGCTTGAGAACGTGTGCTGCCATGGCTACGCGCTCGTCAAGCTCAAATGCCGGGCGCTTATTCGGGCTGGGGTAACTGGCAACCCCAACAATGACCTGATCGAACAGTTTTGCCGCCCTTTCCACAAGATCGCTGTGGCCATTCGTCAGCGGATCAAAAGTCCCTGGATAAACAGCGATAATCCCCATTTTTGCCCTCGTTTCTTAGCCGATTACCGCTAAACCATACCAGACACCGCCCGCGGATTGATGCCGACGCACGTACCAGGCATCCGGCAGGACAGGCGCGGAAGCAGATTCAAGGTAGATCTGGGCGCCGGGATTCAGCCATTCAGCCTTCGTTAGCATCGGCACAACCGATGCCAGCAAAACTGAATGGAATGGCGGATCAATAAAGACAAGATCAAACCCACCATCCGGCGGACGTTTTAGAAAACGTAAGGCATCATCGATCACAACTCGGGCCCGATCAGCGGCATCAAGCTGTATCAAAGCCGCTTTTAATGCATCGGCCACTCGCCGATTGCGCTCGATAAACACGGCGGACGCCGCACCGCGAGATAAAGCCTCTAACCCCAGGGCGCCGGTGCCGGCAAAAAGATCCAACACGCGAGCACCCTGCAAATCGCCTTGCAGCCAGTTAAATAACGTTTCTCGGTTACGATCGGCGGTTGGCCTCAGGCCGGCTGCGGTGGCAACCGACAACCGCCGGCCGCGCCACTGACCTGCAATAATCCGTAACTGACCGGCCAAACGTTAATCTGCCACCGCATCAATCACATCGGCCGGGCCAACCAGCACGGTAATCATTCGCTGCGGGTGCAGATGCTCGCGCATCGCCCCTTGCACCGCTGCACCGTCAAGGCCTTCGATTTTCTCGACAAACTGACTCAGGTAGTCATGGGGCAAGTCATGAAAACCGATACTCATCACATAACCGAGCAG
Source organism: Gammaproteobacteria bacterium (assembly GCA_018334525.1). Classification (GTDB taxonomy): domain Bacteria; phylum Pseudomonadota; class Gammaproteobacteria; order Nitrococcales; family Nitrococcaceae; genus Spiribacter. The sequence continues at coordinate 5,930 of JAGXLT010000039.1, read as the reverse complement.
GCTGCGATTGCTATCTAACTGCAGCGGGAAACTGCCGGTGATGTTACGGCGGGAGTCTTCCAGCCGGTCGGCGGCCGGTCCTTCGTCAATGAGCTCGACCAGCGTGCCACGCAGAACTTCGAGCGCCTCTTCCAGCGCCTCATTACGAACCTGCGTACCCATCTCAAATCGACCGCGCTGAGCGCCGGTACTTAATTGCGAATAACTGCTGTAAGACAGCCCACGCTCCTCACGCATACGCTCAGCCAACAGAGAAGTCAGGCCACCACCGCCCAACAGATGATTACCAAAAAAAAGCGGATAGTATGCCTCGTCTCCGCGGGCAACCGAGGGCTGACCAATCAGCACATGCGTCTGGCCCGCCTCAAACGGCACCCGAACAACCTGCGAGGCAGCCGGCAAATCGACCGCGGGTAGCGGCTCGGCAGCCTGTCCGGCCGGCAGGCCAGCGGTCAGTTGATTAGCAATGATTTCAGCATCGACCCGGCTTAAATTGCCCACGATGGCAAGCGTGGCGTTTTGCGCAACGTAGTACTCGGCATGAAAGGCTTGTAAGTCTTCACGCGTGATGTCGGGCACAGACTCTAAAGTGCCCTGCGGCGGCCTCGCATACGGGTGATCGCCATAAATCGCAGCCGCAAAGGCTTTTTCGGCCAGGCTGGAGGCGGATGATTGCGCTTGTTGCAGGCCAAGCATCGTCTGTTGGCGGACCCGCTCAACCGCATCAGCCGGAAAATTTGCGCCAGCAATGACGGCTGCCAGCTCTTCAATGACCGGTTTCAGATTGTCGGGATCGCTCAAACTGCGCAGGCTGACCTCTGCCATGTCACGACTGCTGCCGGCTGAAACACGCGCGCCATAACGTTCAAAACGCCGGGCGATGTCACCTGCATCGCGCTCGGCCGTCCCGTCCAGCAGGAGATTACTCACCATTCGCGCAAGCCCGGGGTGATCGCCATCCCGCGCACTGCCGGCATCAAATGCGACTCGCACATCAACAATCGGTAGCTCGTTTCGCTCTACAAACAAGACTTTTGCGCCATTGTCTGTTGACCACTGCTGAATATCCGCCTCCATCGCACCCCCTGTGCCGGTTATCACCGCCATTAATCCCCCCAAAAGCCACCGCTTCATGCGTCGCTCCCCTGCTCATCAGGCAGCATAACGCCGACAGCCAGATGCTCCGGCAGCAAATACCGCTCGGCAACCGAGCGGATATCTTCCGCGGTCACAGCTGAAATCCCGGCCTGATAGTCCTGCAGCGTCTGCCAACCGGCGCCGGTGGTCTCAAGCATGCCAAGCTGCATGGCTTGATAAAACACCGAATCCAGCTCAAACAGATGATCTGCCAGTAGCTGATTGCGGGCACGTTCAAGCTCTTCATCAGCAACCTGCTCGGTTTTTAACGCATCAATCTGCGCGCGCAGTGCCGTCTCGACTTCGTCGACCTGCCCGTCTGTTGGCACGCCGTAAAGCGAAAAATCCGCCTCCAGGCGAGCCATGGGGTTATAACCGGCGCCGGCTGCTGCCACGACCTCATTACCGCGCACGAGCTGCTCAGCCAAACGCGCGCCGTCGCCACCATCCAATATCGCAGAGAGCATTAACAGCGCATACACATCCGAACGATCTTCAACCGTGGCAAACGATGGCACATCGTAGCTCAGACGCAGCTGTGGGATACGGGCCTGAGCATCGCGATAAACCAATCGACGCTCACCGGCCGCATTAAAAACACTCGGGTCACGCACCGCGGGCACCTCACGCGCGGGAATATCGCCAAAATACTCCTCCGCCAGGGCATAAACGGCATCGGCCTGAACTGCGCCGGCCACCACAAGCGTTGCGTTACTGGGCGAATACCAATGCGCATACCACGACTGCAGATCATCCAGACTGATGCTGCGAATATCGTCTTCCCACCCGATGATCGGATGCGCATAGCCCGTACCGGGATTCGCGATGGCGGCAAAACGCTCACCAAAACGGCCCTCGGGTCGGTCATCACTGCGCAGTCGGCGTTCTTCAAGAATCACTTCACGCTCTGTGGCGAGCGCATCGTCCGTTAACTGCAGATTGACCATTCGATCCGATTCAAGCTCAAAGGCTATCGGCAGGCGATCCGCTGCCATAATTTCGAAATAGGCCGTAAAGTCACGGCTGGTAAAGGCGTTCAGGCGCCCCCCTTCGCGCGAAACAATGGCAGAAAATTCGCCCTCAGGAAATTTATCAGTGCCCTTAAACATCATGTGCTCAAGCATGTGCGCAATGCCGGTAACCCCGCGCGCCTCGTAGCTCGAGCCCACGTTGTACCAAACCTGCGAAACCACAACCGGTGCCCGATGATCTTCTCTAACGAGTACCTGCATACCGTTATCAAGCGTGAATCGCGTGATGTTGCCGATATCGTCGTTATTGCCATCATCTGCAAAAGCAGGTGCTGCCATTAACGCGGGAAGCAACGCGAATATTGCATTTCTGGCTGCCATTTTTGTGCCTCTTGGTTGAGCCAATTTCGCCGACTGAGTGATAGGATACCTTTACTTTGTTCTATCTCCATGGTCAGGAGTTCCATGCTGCCTTTTAAACGCAAGAAAACATCGACCGAAACCGGCTTTTTCGGCAAGTTACGGGCGGGGCTCAAACGCACCGGCAGCGGGATTGGGCAGCTTTTTTCAGGACGGCAGTCGATTGATGCGGATTTGCTCGAAGAGCTCGAGACCCACCTGCTAATGGCCGATGTTGGTATCGAGGCCACCACACAGATTATTGAAGACCTGACCGCCCGACTTAAACGCAATCAAATCAGTGATCCCGACAGCCTGCGCCAAGCCCTTCGCGAAGATATGCTGAGCATTCTGGAGCCCGTGGCCAAACCACTGGTGATCCCGCAACAAAACTCACCGTTTGTGATTTTAACGGTGGGTATTAATGGCGCCGGCAAAACAACCACCATCGGCAAATTAGCGGCAAGCCTTAAAGAAGACGGGCATCGCGTTGTACTCGCCGCTGGCGATACCTTCAGAGCCGCAGCGGTAGAGCAACTTAAGGTGTGGGGTGAGCGGACTGACATCCCGGTGATCAGCCAGCCCACCGGGTCAGATTCGGCATCTGTCGTGTTTGATTCGCATCAATCAGCGATTGCGCGCGGAGCCGATGTGTTAATTGCCGATACCGCCGGGCGCTTGCATACGCAAACCAACTTAATGGATGAGCTGCGGAAAATTGCGCGTGTTTTAGGCAAGCAGGATGAACAGGCCCCGCATGAGGTCTTGCTCGTTCTTGATGCCGGCACAGGGCAAAATGCGCTGGCTCAGGCAGAGCAGTTTGCCGAAGCGGTTAACGTGAGTGGTTTTGTACTGACCAAGCTCGATGGCACAGCCAAAGGCGGGGTAATTTTTGCGATCGCCAAACGCTTTGGCATTCCCGTGCGCTTTATTGGCATTGGAGAGGGCGTAGACGATTTGCGCCCGTTTGATGCCGAGGCCTTTGTGGATGCACTTCTAGATCTTTCTTCAGTGGAAGAAAACGAGTCATGATTCGATTTCATGGGGTTGCGAAGCGCTATCCCGGCGGCAATGATGCGCTGCGCGGGATCTCGTTTGAGGTCACTCAGGGCGAAATGGTCTTTGTAACAGGGCCCAGCGGCGCCGGCAAAAGTACGCTATTGCGCCTAATTCCCCTGCTGGAACGCCCCACCCGCGGTAGCGTTATTGTGAATGACGTTAACCTGTCGACGCTGACTCGTCGGCGCATCCCCTATCTGCGCCGCTCGATCGGAATGATTTTTCAGGATCATCGCCTACTGCCCGACCGATCCGTATTTGATAATGTGGCACTGCCACTGGTCATTGCTGGCTTTGAGCATAAAGAAACACAGCGTCGCGTTCGTGCCGCGCTGGATAAGGTGGGATTGTTAGAGCGAGAGCGCAGCGATCCGGCCACATTGTCAGGTGGCGAGCAACAGCGCGTCGGCATCGCAAGAGCCGTTGTCAGCCGTCCACCGATTCTTTTGGCAGATGAGCCGACCGGAAATCTCGACCCGGCACTTTCTGAAGAGATCATGCGGCTTTTTGAGCAATTCAACCGCGTTGGCGTGACGCTGATAATTGCCAGCCACGATCATGCCCTGGTAGAGCGGCTGGGCTATCGCCGAGTCCACCTGACCGATGGGGCATTGGCATGAGATTTTTCACCCAGCACATCAGCGCTGCCATTGGTGCATTAGGTGAATTTCAGCGCCGGCTGACCAGCAACCTTATGACAACAACGGTGATCGGTATCGCATTAGCATTGCCGGCCATTTTTATTCTCGCTCTCGATAATCTGGCTGAAATATCGCAAGACTGGGACGGTACACCCAGCGCCAATCTGTATCTTGAACGCACGCTCAGCGAGCCCGAGCAAGCGGCTTTGCAAACGCAAATTGATGAGCTGGCCGGTATAACGGGCAGCATCTTAATCGGTGCCGAGCAGGGCAAAACCACCTTTGCCGAGCGAACGGGCATGGCTGAAATGCTTAATCTGCTTGAGGAAAACCCGTTTCCTGCGGTCATTCAGGCCACGCCTGTAAGCACCCTTGCCCCGAATGAGGTCGCCGAGCTGGTCAATCAGCTTGCTGACTTGCCGGGGGTAGAGGATGTACGCCTTGATCAGACCTGGCTGCAGCGCCTGCAGACGATTGTTGAACTTGCCAGCCGGGCAACCGGGCTGATTGGCGCGCTACTGGCGATCGCTGTTGTCCTGGTGGTCGGCAATACCATTCGGCTGGATATTGAAAATCGCCGAAGTGAAATTGAAATCATGAAACTGATTGGTGGCACTGATGCATTCGTGCGTCGCCCCTTTGTTTATGCCGGTTTCTGGCATGGCTTGATAGGCGGCATGCTGGCGTGGATACTTAGCGCCATTGTAATCACCGTGATTGCGCGACCGGCCAATCGGCTGGCTGGTTTATATGACTCGGGGTTTGCTTTAAGCGGGCCCTGGCTAGCAGACGGGCTCACTATCGTGGCAACCGGGGTATTACTTAGCCTAACGGGGGCGTGGGTGGCAGTCACACAACATCTTCGCCGCATTGAACCTGGAGAAGGAACTTAACGGCTTAATTGGGCTCAAAATTCCTATGGATAACGCATTAATTGCAACAGATATCAATCGCTTGCCCTTACGGGCAGGTAGCGAAGAGCAATATATTCAGGCTGTGAATGCCATTCCTGCATTAGACGCGGAAACGGAGCAGGATCTTGCCCTTCGGTACTGCGAGCAAAATGATTTGGAGGCTGCACGTTGGCTCGTGCTGGCGCATCTGCGATTTGTGGTGCATGTGGCCCGCGGCTACAACGGCTATGGCCTCCCACTCGCCGATTTGATTCAAGAAGGGAATGTGGGGTTAATGAAGGCGGTCAAACGCTTTAACCCGGCGGTTGGCGTGCGTTTGGTTTCGTTTGCCGTGCATTGGATTCGATCAGAGATTCATGAATTTATTTTGCGTAACTGGCGCATTGTTAAAGTGGCCACAACCAAAGCGCAACGGAAACTCTTTTTTAACCTCCGCAGCGCTAAAAAGCGCCTAGGTTGGCTAAACCGGCAGGAAGTTGAGGCAGTCGCATCAGATTTAGGCGTTAAGCCCGAAGTTGTGACCGAAATGGAATCACGACTGGCTGCGCAGGATGTTGAGTTTGACCCTGCGCCGGAAACGGAGACTGAAGAACCGCAGGCTAGTGCGCCGGCACAGTATTTAATGGCTGATAATGCGGATCCTGCCAGCTTTCTTGAGCAAACAGACTGGGATGACTCCCGCGAGCAGTCACTCCATCAGGCGATGAGCGCGCTTGATTCCCGGAGTCGCGACATTCTGGCGCGCCGCTGGCTGGATGAGCCCAAGGCAACGTTACAATCCTTAGCGGGTGAGTATGGCGTGTCTGCCT
>JAGXLT010000038.1 GCA_018334525.1 Gammaproteobacteria bacterium | reverse complement strand
CATGACAGCGGTGGGGACTTCCAACATGGATTGGTGGCCCAACGCATTAAACTTAGACATTCTTCATCAAAATGACACTAAGCCTGACCCAATGGGTAAGGACTTTAGTTATCGTGAAGCCGTTAAAAAACTCGATTACAAAGCGCTGAAAGATGACCTTCACGCGCTGATGACCGATAGTCAGGAGTGGTGGCCTGCCGACTGGGGTCATTACGGCGGTTTAATGATTCGGATGGCATGGCATGCCGCTGGTTCTTATCGTACCGCTGATGGCCGTGGTGGTGGCGGCACGGGTAATCAGCGCTTTGCGCCGCTGAACTCCTGGCCGGATAACGTCAACCTCGACAAGGCACGACGTTTGTTGTGGCCGATCAAAAAGAAATACGGCAACAAGCTAAGCTGGGCTGATCTGATGATTTTGGCCGGCAATGTGGCGTACGAGTCCATGGGTTTGAAGACCTTCGGATTTGGTTTTGGTCGCGCGGATATCTGGCATCCGGAAATTGACATTTACTGGGGTTCCGAAAAAGAGTGGTTAGACTCTGAGCGCTACGCAGAAGATCGCTCCAGCGAGTCGTTAGAAAACCCATTGGCTGCAGTCCAGATGGGGCTGATCTACGTCAACCCAGAGGGCGTCAACGGACAGCCTGATCCGCTTAAAACCGCTCAGGACGTGCGCACCACGTTCGCGCGCATGGCGATGAACGATGAAGAAACTGCGGCGTTAACAGCCGGTGGGCATACCGTGGGTAAGTGCCATGGTAATGGCGATGCCACGGTGCTTGGGCCGGATCCGGAAGCGGCCAACGTTGAAGAACAGGGTTTGGGTTGGAGCAATCCGCAGGCGTCGGGCGTGGGTCGCCACACCGTCTCCAGCGGCATTGAAGGCGCATGGACCACCCATCCAACGCAGTGGGATAACGGCTACTTCCATTTGTTGCTTAACTATGAGTGGGAGCTGAAGAAAAGCCCGGCCGGTGCCTGGCAGTGGGAGCCCATCGACATCAAAGAAGAAGATAAGCCGGTTGATGTTGAAGATCCGTCCATTCGCTTAAATCCCATCATGACGGATGCGGATATGGCGATGAAAATGGATCCTGAGTATCGCAAGATCTCAGAGCGGTTCTATAACGACCCCGAGTACTTCTCTGAAGTTTTTGCTCGCGCATGGTTCAAGCTGACGCACCGCGATATGGGGCCCAAAGTCCGTTATATCGGGCCGGAAGTGCCTGCAGAAGATCTGATTTGGCAGGATCCGGTGCCGGCAGGTAATCGTGACTACGACGTGGCAGCAGTGAAATCGAAAATTGCAGCCACTGATTTGACGATTTCTGAGCTAGTGTGCACCGCATGGGATAGCGCACGGACTTTCCGTGGCTCAGACATGCGTGGTGGTGCCAATGGCGCACGCATTCGGTTAGCGCCGCAAAAGGACTGGGAAGGCAACGAGCCAGCCCGCCTGGCAAAGGTGCTTTCTGTGCTTGAGCCGATTGCCGCAGAATCCGGCGCCAGTATCGCTGATGTGATCGTGCTGGGTGGCAATGTGGGTATCGAAAAGGCTGCCAAGGCAGCGGGTTACGATGTCACGGTGCCGTTTGCGCCGGGTCGCGGTGATGCAACCGAAGAGATGACGGATGCGGAGTCTTTTGAAGTACTGGAGCCGTTGCATGATGGCTTCCGTAACTGGTTAAAGAAAGACTACGTGGTTAGTCCTGAAGAAATGATGCTCGATCGGACCCAGCTCATGGGCCTGACGGCACCGGAGATGACCGTATTGGTGGGTGGTATGCGTGTCCTTGGCACCAACTACGGCGGCACGCGTCATGGTGTTTGGACCGAGCGTGAAGGCCAGCTTTCCAATGACTTCTTTGTCACGCTTTTGGATATGGCCAACACCTGGGTGCCAAAGGGGACCAATGAGTATGAAGTCAAAGATCGGGTTAGCGGCGACGTGAAAGGCACCGCAACGCGAGTCGATCTGGTATTTGGTTCCAACTCAATCCTTCGGGCCTATGCCGAGGTTTATGCGCAGGACGATAACGAGCAGAAGTTTGTTAACGATTTTGTTTCTGCATGGACCAAGGTGATGAATGCTGATCGGTTTGATTTGATCGACTAGCCATCGTGGGGCTGGCCCTGTTCCGGGGTCAGCCCTATCTTTCGATACAGCGTCTTGCGACCAATCCTTGTTAACTGCAGAGGATTACCGATGGGTTTACGTTTTAAAGCAATTATTCTCGCTGGCGCGCTTTTCTTAATCAGTTTTTGCCAGGCTGCGTTCGCTCAGCGTTTCTCTGACAGTGAGATTGAGTTATTCGTTGAAGCACAGGATCAGGTGATGGAGATCCGTGATGAGTATATTGTGCTGCTCGAACAAGCGGAGGATAGGGACGAAGCGATGGCGCTTGAGCAGGAGGCAAGTCAACTCATGGTAAATGCCGTTGAGGAAACCGGTATCAGCGTGGCGGAGTATAGTGCGATTGCTGAGGCTGCAGCAGAGGATATTGATTTGGCTGAGCGTATTCGTGAGTTAATGAACTGATGCGTAGGGCGATCGTTACTTTTATCGTCGCCCTCGTCTATGCTGGAGGCGCAATGGGACAATCCGTTGCCCCCGGCGTTGAGGGCTGCGAAATAGAGGAATGGAGCTTTGGCGAAGACATGGGCCGACTGCTCATCGAGGGCACGACCACCTGCAGCGAAGGCCGCTTAGATCTTACGGTTTATAATGACGAGACCCAGCAGGTGATTGCTGAAGATTTCACTTACATTATGAATCATGAGTTCGAGTTGTTTTTAAATGCCGAAGTCCCGAACGCACTAATGATTGAATATGTGATTGAGTGATAATGGACGACCAACACAAAGGCGGCAGGCTGGATCGGCTAGATCATTCGATCTTACGCGTTCTGGCGGTAGAAGGTAGAATCAGCGTCGCTGAGCTTGCCCGCCGGGTTGGTCGTTCCAAATCACCCACGCAAGCGCGCTTAAGGCGTTTAGAAGCGATGGGAGTGATTCGTGGCTATCGCGCGTTGCTTGATCCCATCGCGCTGGGCGTTGCCCATGTGGCCTTTGTTGAAGTCAAACTCCTGGATACCCGTGAAGCGGCGTTGCGGGCGTTTAACGAGGCAGCAAGGCAGATTCCTGAAATTGAAGAATGCCACCTGATTGCCGGCGGCTTTGATTATTTGCTCAAGGTGCGAACGGAAAGCATCGACACTTATCGGCGGGTGCTGGCTGAAAACATCTCCAGCCTGCCGCATGTGGCATCGACCAGTACGTTTGTGGCGATGGAAGCGGTTAAGGAGCTCGGTCCATAGCATCAACCAGCACCCGTGCGGCGGCCAGATCCCAAAGGGACTGACCCACACTTTTAAAAATGATTGCCCCTTCACCTTGGGGTGTAACGTTGTCGCAAACGACCTGCTCCAGAGTCGTGGCTTTAGACCACTCAAACTGTCCCTGTTGTTCGGCTTGAATTAAGTCGCCTGCCTCATCTTTTGCGCCCTCTTCGGTATCGATAACAATCCGGCTGGTTTTGATTAACGCCGGCGGAATTTCCGCCATTTGCGGACGAAACGCGCCCACCGCAGCCACGAAAGTGTTGTTCGATAAATGTTCGGGTAGCACAGGCGTGTTTGATGTGGTGGCAGTCACAATGACCTTTGTTTCGTTTAACACGGCGTCTGGATCATCAATGACTTCTAGATTTAAGCCCTGTTTGTGCATTTTCTTTGCTAATGCTTCAGCCCGGTCCCGGCTGCGCGAGACAATGTATCCGCGCGTTATACCCAGTCCCGCTTGAAACGCCTCTAAATGCACCTGGGCCTGCGTACCGGCGCCATACACTAAAATTGGGCTATCACGCCGAGCACCAAGGCGTTGTGCGGCCAGTAGGGAAACAGCGGCAGTTCGCCGGGCAGAGACGGCCGCTCCGTCAGCCAGTAATAGGCGTTTTCCATTGGCTGCATCAACAATCACCATCTCACCTTGGATTGTGGGCAGTGAGGCTTCTACATTGAGGGGATGGACTGTGACAAGCTTGGTGATGGCAATCGTGTGATCGGTTGCCGGCATCAGCAACAGGGTTCCGTCTTTCGCTAGCGGCATAGCGCTGCGAGGCGGGCATACTGTTTTTCCCTGACGCGCAAGCATCAATAGATCTGCACAGGCATCAGCGACTGCCTGATAGTCGAGCAGGGCACGAGTTTGTTCGGTATCTAATTGACGCATCAGTTTGTTTGTACTCCACCAACGGGTATTCTCAAAGCGTATGCCCTGCGTTCAATAATGAAAAGCGAGAAGTAGCATTTATGCTTGATTGGCTTCCCCCACTTATTCTGATTGGCGCCGCTTTGGTGGTTGTTTCAGTGCTTACCAGCCTGCTTGCTTTTCGCATTGGCGCACCCTTGCTGTTGTTCTTTTTGGCGATTGGTTTGGTCGCGGGTGAAGACGGTCTGGGCGTTGTTTACAACGATTGGAGTGGTGCCTATCTGATTGGCAGTATCGCACTGGCGATCATTTTGTTTGATGCCGGGTTTGGCACCAAGACGCGATACTTCAAAAAGGCAGCAGCCCCGGCCATTACTCTGGCAACGCTGGGTGTGGTGTTAACAACCGGGTTAGTTGGTGTGGCGGCGTATTGGTTATTTGATCTGAGTTGGCCCTATGCGCTGCTTTTAGGCGCCATCATCAGCTCCACTGACGCCGCGGCGGTATTCTACTTACTTAGAGTGGGCGGCATCACATTGCGTGAGCGGGTTAGAGCTACGCTGGGCGTTGAGTCGGGCTCCAATGACCCGATTGCAATATTTCTTGTGACGGCCTTAGTGGAATTGATTGCTCAGCAGGCGGGTTTTGCCGGGTTTACCCAACAGCTGATGCTCGGCTTTGCTCTGCAGATGGGGCTGGGTATCGCGCTCGGCGTTGCGGGCGGTTTTTTGCTGGTCAGATTAATGAACGCCATTGAGCTTGAGGCCGCGCTTTATCCGATATTAGTGATCGCCGCGGCGTTATTGCTGTTTGCGGTGACAAGCCAATTTGGCGGGAGTGGCTTTATTGCTGTCTATGTAGCGGGGCTTGTTGCCGGTAACCGGCCTGTGCCACACGTAGCCGCGCTGCGTCGGCTACAAGATGGGATGACCTGGCTCGCACAGATCCTGATGTTTTTAGTGCTGGGGTTGCTGGCCACGCCTTCTGAGTTTCCCGCGATCGTGTTGCCAGCGATCGGCCTGGCGTTATTCCTGATGTTCTTTGCCCGTCCATTGGCGGTAGGGATTTGTTTGTTGCCGTTCGGGTTCTCTGCCAAAGAGGTCACGTTTATTGGCTGGGTGGGTTTGCGGGGCGCTGTGTCTATTTTGCTGGCGATCTTGCCGTTTTTAGGCGGCCTTGAATCTGCTCAGGCATTTTTTAATGTCGCTTTCATTATGGTGCTGACCTCACTACTCGTTCAGGGATGGACCATTAAGCCCGTGGCAAAGCGGCTTGGCCTTATTGTGCCTGCGCGGTTGGGGCCCATTGAGAAAATAGAGCTTGAACTCCCCGGTACCGCGCATCATGAGCTGGTGGTGTATCACGTTATGCCGGGCAGTCCGATAGTGGGTGGCGCACGTCTGCCGCGTTGGGCAAGACCAGCCCTGGTGTTGCGTGATGGCCGCTCTATGCACTTTCGTAAAGCGGGGCCTGTGCAGCCTGATGATTACCTTTACATTTTTATGGCGCCGCAATATGCCTCGGCGCTGGATCATTTGTTTGCGGGCAATTCGGTACAAGAGGCTGAGCGGCGTGCGTTTTTTGGCGATTTTTCAATTGCGCCCGATGCGCCCGTGAAAGCGCTCATTGACGTATATGGTGCAATTGTTGACCCGCTGGATAAAAACGTTGAGGCAACGACCGTTGGCGGTTACCTCAAGGCACGATTGCAGCGTCCGGAGCCGGGCGATCGCCTTCGCCTGGGATCTGTCGAGCTTATCGTTAGAGCGATTGATTCTCGCGATCAGATCACCGGTATTGGCTTGTCATTTGACTAGTCAAAAACTAAACCGCCATCCACCACCAGGGTTTGACCGGTTACGGCACGTGCCCAGGGCGATGCAAAAAAGAGCACGGCATCGGCAAGCTCCTCGGGCGTTGTGACATGCCCGAGCGGGGTCTGCTCGGCAATCAGATCAAAGACGAACTCGGGGGTGGCGGCGCTGGCATCGGTGGTTCTTAGTAATCCCCCGGCCACCATATTCACCGTGACCCCTGCAGGACCAAGGTCTTTGGCGGCGGTTCGGGTAAAGGCCATGAGCGCAGCCTTTGCAGCGGTGTAGTCGTGATAGGGCACCACGGGGTTTTGAAACAGGTTGGTGCCAATCGTAATCACGCGACCGCCCCCGTTTTTTTCAAACGCTGGCTGTAATGCCTGGATGCCATTGAGCGCACCACCAACGGCAACAGCGGCTTGTGCCGAAAGGTCGGCCCAGGTCAGATCGGTGAGTGACTTGCGGGCATCGCCATTAAAACTGAAATCGGCCAGCGCATTGTGCACCAGCGTTGTGGGACTGCCGAGCGTGGTTTCGATGTCACGAACCATCGTAAGCACTGCCGCTGGGTCAGTAATATCCGCCTGATAGGCTGCGGCATTCGCGCCGAGTTCTTCAGCAAGTGCCTTGGCCGCCTTTTCGCTGTGGCGATAGTTAATGGCAACGTTGGCGCCTTCGCGGGCAAACGCCCGAGCAATGGCAGCGCCAAGCCCGCGACCCGCACCGGTAATGAGGATGGTTTGTTCGCTAATCGGGTAGTTCATCTTAGATTCTCCAACTTCCTACGCCGGCATGACCCGGTTCAGGTTCCAAGGGTACCTCTCAGCCTGCCTGTGGCAGACGCCCCTGTTGCTTAATACGCTAGGCTATCATGTGAAATCTTTTTGGCAATGCCGCCTAATCCCGTTATACTCCGCCCTTGACGACAGGCGCGTAGCTCAGCTGGTTAGAGCACCACCTTGACATGGTGGGGGTCGTTGGTTCGAGTCCAATCGCGCCTACCATCGCTTACGCAATAAATGCATGTGGCCTTTGGTATGGGTCACCACTGTGGAGCCGATTAATGCCCCTAATTACCCTTCCTGACGGCAGTCAAAGAGACTATGCCGATCCAATTACTGTGCTTGATGTTGCGCGCGATATTGGCCCCGGGCTTGCAAAAGCAACCGTTGCCGGGCGGGTTAACGGCAAGCTGGTTGATGCTTGTGATTTGATTGACGACGATGCTGAGTTACAAATCA
>JAGXLT010000037.1 GCA_018334525.1 Gammaproteobacteria bacterium | reverse complement strand
AGGTTCCGGGGCTCAGTCGCCTGCCGGTGCTCGGGCATCTTTTCCGCTCGACCCGGTTCAGAAACGATGAAACAGAACTTGTCGTGATGGTTACCCCTTACCTCGAGACTGATGACAGCCCGACGAGCGTACCCACCGATGTGTTGATGCCGACGGCCAGTAACACCCGCTCAACCGCGCTACCTCTACTAGAGGACACCCAGTGATGAACGCCATGCAGCTGCGATACTCACCACCCGATGAAGCGCCCGTGCAGTTGAGTTTAGAGAAATCTACCACCTACGCGCTTGGCAACAGCCGATCTGCCGATCTTTGGATCAACGAGCCCACCGTGGCGCGTCGCCACGCCAGCTTACAAGTGCGTGATGGCGGCGTGTATATCGAAGCGAAAGCAAGCCGCTACCCGGTCCGTCTGAATGGGGAGGTTGTTCGCCATGCGGGTCCGTTGGCCGCGGGTGATGAAATCCGTCTGGGAGACGCAAATACGATTCATCTGGAAAGCCAGCTTCCACCAATCGCAGATGAGCTCACACCACAGACCAAAGAGTCTGAATACCCATCTGCGGGATCTGACCACGAAACCCCCGACCCTGAGCTATGTCGGCAATTACAAGAGGCGATCGGACAAAGCCTGGACCTTTACCGACGCAACGTCCTTGAAACACTCAGCCCGGAGGAATTACGGGCCGAAGCAAAAACCACCGCGGAAGCCATTATTAAGCGCGGAGGACTGGTGCTGCCGGAGGAAGTGTCATCAGAAGATCTCATCGGGTATGTGGTTGCAGAAACTGTTGGGTTAGGACCCATAGAGACGCTGCTTCAGGATAGTGCCGTCAGCGAAATTATGGTTAACGGGCATGATCGAATATTTATTGAACGTGAAGGCCGAATCGAGGCATCACCATTTCGGTTCAGCTCTGCGCATTCTTTGTCTCAAGTTCTGGATCGAATTATTTCACCCATTGGCCGGCGCCTTGATGAAGGCTCTCCGCTAGTGGATGCGCGATTACCTGACGGCTCACGCGTCAACGCGGTGATACCGCCGCTTTCCTTAAATGGCCCCGTGGTGACCATTCGCCGGTTTCAAGACGATCACCTCGATCTTTCCGCATTAACCGAATCACAAGCACTTAACGCCGAAATGGCGCTTTTTCTGAAGTCCTGTATTGAAAAGCATCGTAACCTATTGATTAGCGGCGGCACCGGAACCGGGAAAACTACCTTGCTCAACGCCCTTTCGGCTTGCATTAGTCGCTCTGAGCGCATCATTACCATTGAGGACTCTGCTGAGCTCAAACTCCAGCAGGAGCATGTCATTACCCTAGAATCACGCCCTGCCAATATCGAAGGGAGCGGTGAAATCACGATTCGTGATTTAGTACGCAACGCCTTACGCATGCGCCCGGATCGCATTTTAATCGGCGAATGTCGCGGTGGTGAGGCACTTGATATGCTTCAGGCAATGAACACCGGTCATGATGGCTCCCTGACCACTGCACACGCCAATACGCCAAGAGATGCCCTTGCGCGTCTGGAGGTTATGGCGCTGATGGCCGGCATGGATCTGCCGGCTCGCGCAATCAAAGAGCAAATTGCCTCGGCGATTGATGTCATCGTTCAGCTCAGCCGAATGCCGGATGGCAGCCGAAAAGTGGTGGCTATTACCGAGGTGGACGGGATGGAAGGAGAGCGTATTTTGCTCAATGAGCGATTTGTTTTTGATGCCGAGTCAGGACATCGCTCCACAGGTAGTTTTACATAAAGCCAAGCTGAAAGCGGGCCCGTTCTGACATTCTGTCCTGAGTCCAGGGTGGATCCCAGGTCAGCTCAACCTCGGCGCCCTGCACGCCCTCTACCTGCTCGACTGCTGCCTTGACTAAAATTGGCATTTGGCCCGCCACGGGGCACGCCGGAGAGGTGAGTGTCATGACCACATCTACAAACCCATCCTCATCAACGACAACCTCATAAATAAGGCCCAGCTCGTAGATATCTACCGGTAACTCCGGATCATAAACATTTTTAAGCGCTGCGATACAGGCGTCATAGGTAGTCTGAGTCATTCCGTACTGGCCTCGATCTCGCCCATCAGTGCGGCCTGAAAGGTATGCCAGGGCAGCGTGGCACATTTTATCCGCATGGGATAATCCCTAACACCTGCCAATACCGCTAACTTGCCGAGCTGCGGATCAGGCGACTGGCTTGAGTCTGTGACCAGCAATTGGAATTGGGATAATAAATCCTGCGCCTCAGCAACACTTAACCCCTGCAAGCTCTCTGTCATAATTGAGGCGGATGCGGTGGAAATAGCACACCCCGCACCAGTAAACCGAATGGCTTCAATGATACCCGTTGAACTGACATCTAACTGAACCTGAATCTGATCTCCGCATAACGGATTATGACCATCTGCTGAATGCGTGTGCGGATTAAGGAAACCAAAGTTTCGCGGGTTTTTGTTGTGATCAAGAATGACTTCCTGATAAAGATCGCGAAGCTCAGACATCGCTATGCAAACATTTTCCGCACACGTTTTAACGAACTGACCAGCGCGTCAATGTCTTCCTGCTCGGTGTAAACCCCAAACGAAGCTCTAGCGGTTGCAGGCACGCCAAAGCGTTCCATCAGCGGCTGGGTGCAATGATGGCCTGTTCGGACAGCCACCCCATCCATATCCAAAATCGTACCGATATCATGAGGATGCGCATTTTCCATCACAAAAGAGATAACACCCGTTTTATGCGGGGCAGTACCGACTATGCTGAGTTCTGGAAGCGCTTCGAGCTGCGCCGTTGCGTAGCTTAAGAGTGTCTGCTCATGCGCTGCCACCTCGGCCATACCAACGTTCTCCAAGTACTCCAGCCCAGCACCCATGCCAATCACACCGGCGATATTCGGTGTTCCGGCCTCAAATCGCTGCGGCGGCTCGGCATACTCGGTTTTTTCAAAACTGACTGTACGAATCATATCGCCGCCGCCTTGATACGGGGGCATTGCCTCAAGTAACTCCAGCCGGCCCCACAGCACACCGACGCCCGATGGCCCATAGGTCTTATGCCCGGAGAAGCAATAGAAATCTGCACCAAGCGCTTGAATATCAACCGGCATATGCGGCGCTGACTGCGCACCATCGAGCATCACCGGAATTGATCGTTCTTTTGCCAGCGCGATCATTTCCTCTGCCGGATTCACCGTACCCAGCGTGTTAGAAACATGCACAAAGCTGACAAATCGTGTGCGCGAATTGAGCCGTTCCCGATACGCGTCCACATCAAGTGTGCCGTCATCATTGACAGGCACCACCACTAACTTAGCACCCGTCGCCTCGGTAATCATTTGCCAGGGCACGATGTTGGCGTGATGCTCCATTCCGGTAATCAACACCTCATCACCGGGCCCAAGCGTTGGCCTGACAAACGACTGTGCCACCAGATTAATAGCTTCCGTCGCGCCACGCACGAACACGATCTCTCGCTCGTCGGCAGCGTTAATAAACCGTTTTACAACGCCACGTACCGCCTCATAGGCTTGTGTGGAGCGCTGCGAAAGCGCGTAAACACCCCGATGGATGTTGGCGTAATAGCTCTCATAACATTCGCGCTCAGCATCAATAACCACCTGCGGTTTTTGAGCACTTGCCGCGCTATCTAAAAACGCAAGCCGATGTCCGTTCATGGGCTTACTCAAAATCGGAAAATCATCCCGAATCTTCCGCACGGCATTGTTAGCAATTGCGCTCAAAGAATCGCTCCAACGTTAATGTCGGCAACACCCAGCCGATGCATAAGCACATCCCGTACGTGATCACGCACTGCTGGAACCCTAAACATATCAACAATCTCTCCGGCAAACGCCAGCGTTAACATGCCAGTTGCGCTTTCAACACTGATTCCACGTGTCCGCAGGTAAAACAGCGCTTCTTCATCAAGCTCGCCGACCGTAGAGCCATGAGTGCACTTCACATCATCAGCGAAGATCTCAAGCCGCGGATTTGAGTGGGCGAACGCACGCTTGCCTAGAACAAGATTACGGTTCTCCTGAACGGCGTCTGTCTTTTGCGCGCCCTCGAAGACCTTCACCAATCCATCAAATACCGTTTCTGAGCGGCCTTGAAGAATGCCTTTAAAACGCTGCCGGCTATAACAGTTCGGTACCCGGTGATTAAACCAGGTATGAAAATCAGAGAACTGCCGCTCATCCGTTAAATAGATGCCATTACAGTCAATTTCACCACCCTCGCCTTCCAGATCCGCAATCAGATCTAGGCGAGCAAGCTTTGCACCATCAGCCACAAATGCGCCCCGCAAGGAGGTGTTGCGCTGAGAGGCCAAATTGACCGTGCCGATGTTAATGGTGTTACTGCCATCCTGCTGCAGGCGGCTGTAATCGAGAATGCTGGCCGCCGCCGCAGAAAGCTCGCTAACCGGACAGACCAGGGTGGTGGTTTCATTATCCCCAATAAATCGCTCAATGATGCGAACCTCAGCATCTTCCTCGGCTTCAACCACTAGGCGTGGATAGACGGCCTGTCCATTCGCATCCGCAGTAATGATATGTGTAATTGCTACCGGTTTTTCGATCCGTGCGCTACGCGCCACATGCACATAAGCGCCATCAACAAAAAAAGCGGTATTTAAGGCGACAAACGGGTGACTATCCACACTCGCCCGGCTGCCCAATGCTGCTACCAGCCGATCCGGTGCCTGCGCTTTGTATTCGCTAAAGGGAGTAACCGTCAGCCCATTCGGCAAGCCGGCCAAGTCGGACAGATCAGCAACAAAACGCCCGTCAACAAACGTTAATCGGTAGCAATCGCCCACTTCGTTAAGTCGAGCGACCAGACCTTGTGGGGCCGCACCCTGCCCTTCTGCCAAACGGAAATGGGTATCTGTTACCGGCTTTAAATTGGTCTTCCGCCACGCCTCTTCGCGCGGACCGGGAAACCCCTGGCGTTCAAACGCTTCAATCCCCTGACGCTGAAGATCGGCACACCATTGGCCACCAGCCTGCTGACGTGAGCCAAATTCGTCAAAATAAGCGCTCGTTTTTTGTGCAACTGCTTCCATCAATGACTCCTTTAGGCCCTAGGCCGCAGCTGCTTCAAATGCCGCATAACCTTCGACTTCCAGTTGCTTGGCAAGCTCTTTATCGCCCGTTTTCACGATTCGACCATCAACAAAAACATGCACAACATCGGGAACGATGTAGTCGAGTAAGCGCTGATAATGGGTAATCACCAAAAACCCTCGCTCTTCGCTACGCATCGCATTCACCCCGTCTGAAACAATCCGCAGCGCATCGATATCCAGCCCGGAGTCTGTCTCATCCAAAATGCATAATTTGGGCTCAAGCACAGACATATGAAAGATTTCGTTCCGCTTTTTTTCACCACCCGAAAAACCATCATTAACCGGTCGTTGAAGCAGGCTTTCGTCCAGCTTAACCCGCTTGGCACGCTCTTTAACGAGCTGCAAGAAATCCATGGCATCCATTTCATCCTGCCCATGGTGCTTGCGGATCGCGTTGACCGCTGCTTTCAAGAAGTAGGTATTCGAAACACCCGGAATCTCAACCGGATATTGAAAACCCAGAAAAATTCCCATTCGAGCGCGCTCTTCCGGCGGCAGCTCTAAAATATCCTCACCGTTATACAGGACCTCGCCTTCGGTGATCTCGTAGGCCTCATCACCCACCAAAACCTTGGCAAGTGTACTTTTACCGCCGCCGTTCGGCCCCATGATGGCGTGCACTTTGCCAGCATCTAGGGTGAGATCAACGCCCTTGAGCACTTCAGTGCCCTCGACGCTAACATGTAAATTACGAATTTCAAGCAGTGCCATTACTGACTCCCGATTCCAAATAATGATGAATAAGCGGTCTGTCTTAACCGACAGAATCTTCTAATGTGATTTCTAGGAGTTTTTGTGCCTCTACGGCGAACTCCATGGGCAACTCACGGAATACCTCTTTACAAAAGCCATTCACAATCAGCGAAATAGCATCTTCCTGAGAAATCCCGCGTGACATGCAGTACAGCAACTGATCTTCCCCGATCTTCGAGGTTGTTGCTTCATGCTCCAGCTGTGCAGTGCTGTTATTGACATCCAGGTAAGGGAACGTATGCGCCCCACACTCTGAACCCATCAGCATTGAGTCGCACTGTGAATAGTTACGTGCATTTTCCGCAGTCGGTGCAATCCGCACCAATCCGCGATAAACCTGCTGGCCCTGGCCGGCAGAGATGCCCTTAGAGACGATGGTGCTACGGGTATTTTTACCCATGTGAATCATCTTAGTGCCCGTATCCGCCTGCTGACGCATCCGGCTGACGGCAACACTGTAAAACTCACCCACCGAATCGTCGCCGCGCATCACAACACTCGGATACTTCCAGGTAATCGCAGATCCCGTTTCAACCTGAGTCCAAGAAATTTTAGAGCGATCACCCTGGCAAATGCCGCGTTTAGTCACAAAGTTGTAAATACCACCTTTGCCGTTTTTATCACCGGGGTACCAGTTCTGCACGGTGGAGTATTTAATCTCAGCGTCATCCAGTGCAACGAGTTCCACAACCGCTGCATGCAGCTGATTTTCATCACGCATCGGAGCGGTGCAACCCTCCAGATACGATACATAACTGCTGTCTTCAGCAATGATCAGGGTCCGCTCGAACTGCCCGGTATTGGCCGCATTAATACGGAAATACGTAGACAGTTCCATTGGACAACGAACCCCTTTGGGAATGAACACAAAGGAGCCATCAGTAAAGACCGCCGAGTTCAGTGCGGCAAAATAGTTATCACCCCGTGGAATCACAGTGCCCAGATATTTCCGTACCAGCTCAGGATGATCCTGCACGGCCTCTGACATCGAACAAAAGATCACGCCCTGCTCAGCGAGCTTTTCTTTGTAGGAGGTTGCAACCGATACCGAGTCAAAAACCGCATCAACGGCAACGCCGGCCAACATTTCCTGCTCGTGCAACGGAATGCCCAGCTTTTCGTATGTTTCGCGAATCTCTGGGTCGATATCATCGAGACTCTGCGGCCGATCCTCATCCCGCTTCGGCGCGGCGTAATAGCAGATCGCCTGAAAGTCGATCGGATCGTAGTGAACGTACTGCCAATCCGGTTCTTCCATGGTCAGCCAGTTTCGATAGGCCTCTAAACGCCACTCGAGAAGCCATTCCGGCTCATTTTTTTTCGCAGAAATGAATCGAATCGTGTCTTCGCTCAAACCGGGCTCAGCACGATCCTGCTCGATATCAGTAAAAAAGCCGGCGTCGTACCCTTGTTCGGTAAAA
>JAGXLT010000036.1 GCA_018334525.1 Gammaproteobacteria bacterium | reverse complement strand
CTGCCCCCACCATGCCACCGCCTACAATCAATACCGGTTGTGCTTTCATAGTCCCCATTTGGCCTTAAAACACCTCAAGCAACAACCCACGAAGATCAGAAAATTGGCCAATGGCTTTATCAGCCGCCATCACGCCGGGCTCAAATCCCTGTCGCTCAAATTCGGCAAGTAAACTGGTATCCGTTGTTATGATATGCACCGGCACCGATCGTGAAGGCCGCTTACCATCCACCAGCGGCGCGGGTGCATGATCCCCCATTAAGATGAGCACGCCATCGTCTAAATCGC
This sequence comes from Gammaproteobacteria bacterium, assembly GCA_018334525.1. Classification (GTDB taxonomy): domain Bacteria; phylum Pseudomonadota; class Gammaproteobacteria; order Nitrococcales; family Nitrococcaceae; genus Spiribacter. Next base: position 7,153 of record JAGXLT010000036.1, on the reverse strand, counting down.
ACAACGCCCATTCAATGGCCGCATTAAGTGCATAATCAATCGACTTTGAATAATACCTTTGGCGTGTTTCCGTATTGCTCCAAACCGAAAGCGCAGATGGACCTGCGTCTGCCCAGCGAGAAAAGCCTTTCCCATCACCGATTGTTGACCAGTCGGTTAACTCAATCACCGGTGTCCAGGGCGCGTGGCTACTGATTAAGGCGATTTGGGTAAACAATGGTGCCGCGGCGGGCTCACGCACCTGTTCGCTAAAGTAATGCCAGGTGAACTGATCCGGCATGGTGGCCCAGCCAAGCCGGGGGCCCGCATAGTCAATACTGGCAGCATCAAACACGGCATCGAACCCCCAGGCAGTGCCCTCTGGCCAGTCACCAACAATAGCTGGCACGACGGCAGCTGTCTGATAGCCGGCGCGCTGAAAGTCGGTTATCAATGAATGGCCACCCCATTCCAGAAACTGCTCATAGCGTTGCTGACTATTAATGGTGAGCCCGGTCAGAAATGTTGCATGGGCAAGCCAGGACTGCCCCCCGGAGATCGGTGATACATACCGCGCAGTGGCCACGCCCAAACCGTCTGCTTTAAGCCGGTCAGCCATTGACTCAATGCCGCTGGCTGTATCCGCTGACGCTGCATCATAAGATTCGACAAAAGCAACCACGACGTCTCGCCCCTTTAATCGAGACAGGGCCGCAGTCGGCTTCCGATGCTCTTGCAGGGTTTGGGTGAAGTTGATTCGATCCTGATCAGCAGCGATAACGGCATTCGCCTGGTTATAAACCTGTGCCGCCAACGGCACGCCCAGCAACCCACCACCCAGCATTTGCTGACCAAACCAAACACCACCGAGCAACAGTAGCAACCCGGCACCCACCGCAGGGCGCCCCTTTTGGACAGACCATGCCAGCCCCCGCGTCAGACCAACAGCCAGGACCAACAACACCAAAGCGCTCAAAAGCACGACGAAAAGAGTCAACCCCCAGCCCATTGCACCCTCAAGCAGGTGAACCACCGAGATAAGCAATGGCAAATCAGCGGATAGATCAAGCCCACGGCCCAGCGCCCACTGCGCGCCAAGCTCAGAGAAGCCCAGCAAAATACCAACGATAAAAACGCAGGCGACAAGCGCAATGCCATAACGCTGAAACTTGCCGCGCAACAGCATAAGCCCGGCCACTAACAAGGGGATCTCAAGCGCCAGCAGCGGCAATGCAGAGGGCTCTGCGCCCGCTGGCAACCACCAGAGAACACCCACCAGCAGAATATTCAATCCGACCAACAAACTGATCGGGCCGATCATTGCTTAGGTATCCTGCAAACTAACGGCTGCCAACTCATCGACATGCTCGATCCAATGGAACTCCATGGCCTCGCGTGCGGCCTCAGGTATCTCTTCAAAGTCTTTACGGTTACGCGCTGGCAACAAAACCGTTGTAATGCCGGCACGACGGGCCGCAAGCACCTTTTCTTTAATGCCCCCCACCGGCAGCACAAGGCCACGCAGGGTAATTTCTCCGGTCATTGCAACTTCCTGCCGGATACGCTGCCCGGTCAGTAACGACACTAATGCCGAATACATTGCCACGCCAGCACTTGGACCGTCTTTTGGAATCGCGCCTGCAGGTACGTGAATATGAATGTCATCTTTCTGCAAGGACTCTAAATCAACACCCAGTGTCTGCGCGCTTGATTTGATCAGGCTAAGCGCCGTTTGTGCGCTTTCTTTCATTACATCTCCAAGCTGGCCGGTTAACACAAGCCGTCCACTACCTCGCGAGCGCGATGCCTCGATGAACAGAATGTCGCCGCCCACCGGCGTCCAGGCAAGACCGGTTGCAACCCCCGGCACACTGGTGCGCATAGCTACTTCGCTTTCGAACTGTGGCGCACCCAGTACCTCTTGCAGATCATCCACCTCAATTGATGCGCTTTCGATACTGCCATCTGCAATACGCACTGCCACATGCCGGGCTACTTTGCCGAGCGTTCTTTCAAGCTGCCGGCAGCCTGCCTCGCGCGTGTAGGAGGCCACAATCTCAGCAATTGCTTGATCACTGACTTGAAGCTGCGCCTCAGTCAGGCCGCTGTTTTCTCTCTGCCGCTTCAGCAGATAACGACGGGCGATTTCGACCTTTTCTTCCTGGGTATAACCGGGAATTTCGATCATCTCCATACGATCGCGCAATGGACCGGGGATTTGATCAGGCACATTCGCCGTTGCAATAAAAAACACCGCGCCCAAATCAAACGGCAACCCTAAGTAGTTATCCTGAAAACTCCCATTCTGCGCAGGATCCAACACCTCTAAAAGAGCAGCAGAAGGATCTCCGTGTATGCCTGCACCAAGCTTATCCATCTCATCCAGCATTAAAACCGGATTACGCGATCCCGCTTTATGAATGCTCTGAATGATCTTGCCAGGCAACGCGCCGATATAGGTGCGACGATGGCCACGAATCTCAGCTTCATCATGCATGCCACCTAAGCTGGCACGCATAAAATCACGCCCTGTGGCGCGGGCAATACTTTGTCCTAACGAGGTTTTACCCACGCCGGGCGGGCCGACAAAACAAATTATCGGACTCTTCCCGGTGGGGTTGAGTTTACGAACTGCCAGATGCTCTAAAATCCGCTTTTTAACGGGTTCAAGGCCAAAATGATCCTCATCCAGGATCTCTCTGGCCTTCGCGATATCAATATCCTCTTCTCGCTCGACAGACCATGGAAGCTCAAGCAGCCAATCAATATAGGTTCGCACCATCGAATACTCGCCAGCACCTTCCGGCATACGTGCGAGCCGGCGCAATTCCTTGCGAACCTGCTTCTCTGCCTCTTCCGGCATTTCCACTTCATCGAGACGCGCTTCTAGCTCACGGAGTTCTTCGGCTTTTTCATCCCCCTCACCCAATTCTTCCTGAATCGAGCGGAGCTGTTCACGCAGCAATGCCTCGCGCTGCCGCTCAGACATCGTTTCATGTGTGCGCTCGGTGATTTTTTGCGAGAGTTTCAGGACTTCAACGCGGTAGTCAATCAGGGTTAACACCCGTTCCAGTCGAGCTGAAATATCGGTCAGCTCCAGCAGCTCCTGTCGCTCGGCAGCTGCCAGGTCAAGGTAACCCGCTACCGCATCGGCCAACACGCCCGGCTCTTGAATGGCCGTTATTGCGCCCGCTAACTCCTGGGGTGCTTGTGGCAACAGCTCCAGCGCCTCAAGTGCTTTATCACGCAACGCGAGCATGCCTGCGTCAATTTCGGGCCCCTCAGGCTGCACCTCCGGAATACGCTCGACACGCGCCACCAGGAAGGGATACCCGTCGATCGGCTCAATGATGCGAAACCGCTCGGTACCCTGCAAAACCAAATGATGATGCCCGCTACCCGCCACTAAGCGCATCACATTGGCAATCGTGCCCACCTGTTTCAGATCCGCGATCGATGGCGTTTCATCATCGCTTTGCTCTTGCAATACAATACCCATGGGCAGCTCCTGCTGAACTGCCTGGCGTGCCGCTAAAATCGATTGCGGACGCCCAAGCCCCACGGGCATCACCATTTGCGGAAACAAAACTAAATTACGAACCGGTAAAATGATTAGCGCATCATCCGGCAACCGCGGCAGCACCAAACTGCGCGATTCCTGATCCTGGATTTGCTCAAGGTCTTCTGTGTTGGTCATTGTTGCCTCCATAGTCTAGATATGGAGGCAGCATCACCGAGTTTCAAGGGTTCCGGTTTATGAAAAGATCTCTTCAACCGTGCCGACATCAAGCCCGCGCTCAAACCAGAGAATGAGAGTTTCCGCGTTGGCCGCCTGCACTTTCGCTTCGTAAGCCTTTTGCGCTTCCACACCAAATCGGCGTTCAATCAACCGCAAAAGCAGCAAAGCTTCACCCTCCCGACGGCCTTGCTCCAAGCCTTGTGCCAAGCCCTGCTCTTTCCATGTTTCGGTCCACTCTTTAACACGCTCCGCCAACATACTCTGTACCTCCTTGATATCACTGAGCTGTTCAAAGTTTACTCCCGGCACCCGGGTTGGCAGCAAGACTTCTTTGATCCAAACCGTAAAGCTACGCCGTAATTCACGTTGCTCTGCCAGCGTCAACCAGTCAATTAATCTTGCGAGAATACGCTCAATATCCGCCGGCTCACGACTTTGCTCAAGCGAAAACAGCGCCTCGACTAAGTTATGTTGCGCAGATGAACGCGGCTGACCGGGCTGATTCGCCTCAAGTAAAAGATAGCCAAGCTTAGGCTGGTATGCCTCCAGCCCACCGGGCACTTGCGCAATCAGCTCAGCCACCTCCTGCGGCGCGCGCCATGGTTTTGTTCCCTGATAAAGTACAACCGGGAGCACGCCTGGCAGCAATCCGCTGGCCGTCAGTTCATTTCGTTGAGACAAATCCTCATAGAGCAACGCCAAATAATTGAGTATTCGTAGGGCCATAAAACGCTCTGATGTCGACTGAAACTCAAGGAGCAGATAGACGTACATGAAGGTTTTTTCATCACGCCAGCGAACCCGCCAAACCATGTCATCTGCTCGTTCACGCAAATCACTTCTCACATAGCTCGCATTCATACGCTCGAGCGTTTGTAAGTCCAGCTGCTCCACCCACGGATCTTTCACATAACCACGCAATAGATCCGCAATCATTACCGGATGACTGAACAAACGTTTATAACCATGATCATGCCCGTGGTGCACCATGACGTAGACTCCGTAATGAGAAGGTAAGGCAGCACCAAAGACTAAGCGACGACGGGCTCAAAAACTGAGACCCTCCTCACATGAGCTCCGCATCATTAGTATTGCGACATGAACTGACGCGGTAAGCCGGTATATTGTGAACCCGAAGTAATAAGAGCGATTGGAATGGACGAAACGTCAGCACGCAGTAACAAACCGGGACTTGCCGTTATCCACAGCAATCGCATGGAAATGCTGCGCGATGTTCTGGTGACGTGGCTGACGCAAAATCCACTACCACCCCTTGAGCAGGAAACGATATTGGTGCAATCCAATGGCATGGCACAGTGGCTCAAGCTGGCCCTGGCTGCACCTGCCACTGCAAAAATCCCCGGCTGCGGCATTGCCGCTGGCCTGCAGACCCGTTTGCCGCAGTCTTTCCTCTGGCAGGCCTATCGCGCGGTTTTGGGATCCAGCGTTATTCCAGAAGCCTCACCATTTGAAAAACAAAGACTGCAATGGCGCATTTTCCGTTTATTACCGGAGTTACTGACAAAAGACCCCATCAGTTTTGCGCCCTTGCACCAATTTTTAGAAACAGATCAGGATCAACGCAAGCAGCATCAACTGGCCTATCATTTGGCGGATCTTTATGACCAATACCAGGTTTATCGCCCCGATTGGTTAACCGACTGGTTACAAGGGAAAACGGATGAGCTGGAGGTAGACCAGCAATGGCAAGCTGCGCTGTGGGTTGCGCTGCATCAGGATATTGTCGTGGCAGGCGCCACCCTTTCGCGTCCTGAAATCCAACAAAAATTCATTACAGAATTAGATCAGACCGCACCCGGGCACTTTCCTGCACTGCCCACTCGCTTAATCGTTTTTGGCATCACATCATTACCACGTCCAGCGCTCGAAGCACTGCATGCGCTATCGAAACACTGTCAGATTTTGCAGTTTGTACAAAATCCGTCGGGTCACTACTGGGTTGATCTCCTTGAAGATCGGGAACAGTTAAAGGTGGCAACCCCAAGACACCCTCGTAAGACCGGCACAGCAGGTCACCCCCTTCTGGCCGCGTGGGGCAAACAAGGTTGTGACTTTATTCACTTGCTCGAGCAGTTTGACGTTCCAAGGGACTATCTCGCGCGGTTCGAAACGATTGACCCTTTCGATCCACCGGTTAATGAAGGAACTGATATCAATCAGGTGCCCTTATTAACGCAAATCCAGCAGGATATTTTTGATTTAACGCCACTTCCTGAGCCCGATAATAAACGACAACTCGATGAAGATCGTTCGATTCGATTCCATCGCGCGCATAGCCGGCAGCGGGAAGTAGAAATTCTGCATGATCGCCTGTTAGATGCGTTTGAACAGCCGCAGCGCGGAGGCGAACCACTGCGCCCGCGAGACATCATTGTGATGGTGCCCGACATCGATCGTTACGCACCCGCCATTGAAGCGGTCTTTGGCACGCTGGAGCCTTCCGACCCCCGCTACATTCCCTACAGTATAGGCGATCGCAAGACAGGCGCTGAGGCACCCATCGCCGCAGCGTTTGAGAAACTAACCGATTTGCCCAATGCGCGGCTAACACTCGGTGAGGTGTTGGATTTATTAGAAATACCCGCGTTTCGGCAAAAATTCGACATTCCTGAGCATGCCCTTCCGCTCATTAAGCGCTGGTGCAAAGATGCCGGCATACGCTGGGGGTTGGATGGAGCGCAACGTCAGGCAACCAACCAAAATGCTGCTTTTGATCAGAATGGCTGGCGTTTTGGTTTACAGCGAATGCTGCTCGGGTATGCGGTAGGTGCCGGGCAGGCCTGGGAAGGCATCGAACCGTATCCGGAAATCGGTAGCCTGGATGCCGCCCTCCTAGGCCCACTCAAACAATTACTGGACACGCTGGAAGTACAACTCAACGCGTTTAAGCAACCCGGTCGGCCGCTGGAGTGGGTCCAACGCATTGAAGCGCTTTTAAGCGAATGTTTTGACCTGCAAAACACCGAGGCATTGGCACTGGAGGCCCGTGTCACCTCAGCTATGCAGCAATGGCTGACTGCCTGCGAGGAAGCGGCGTTCGACGCCGCCATTCCGCTCACAATTGCTCGCGATGGCTGGCTGAACGCACTTAAAGAGGAAGGGCCGGCGCAGCGATTCCTGGCCGGACGTGTCAACATTTGCACACTGATGCCAATGCGCAGCATTCCCTTTCGCGTCGTTTGTCTGCTTGGCATGAACGATCGTGATTATCCACGAACACAAGCGCCACTCGATTTTGACTTGATGGCACTAAGCAAAAAACGCCGCCCCGGGGACCGATCCCGCCGAGACGATGATCGCTACCTTTTCTTGGAAGCGATCCTTTCGGCCCGTGAACATCTGCATATCAGTTGGGTCGGACGCAGCGCGCGCGATAACACCATACAGCCACCCTCAGTGCTGGTCTCTCTTTCC
>JAGXLT010000035.1 GCA_018334525.1 Gammaproteobacteria bacterium | reverse complement strand
AGCCATGAGGGGTATCTGGCAAGGCTACTTAAGCAGGGGCAATCGGTTGCGATTTGTGAGCAAATCGGTGACCCGGCAACCAGCAAAGGCCCCGTGGAACGCGAAGTCGTGCGGGTCATCACACCCGGCACCGTCACGGACGACGCTTTACTTGAGGCACGCAAGCGTAATTTATTAGTCGCCCTGAACTGGCAGGACAACGCCTGGGGGATTGCCGCACTGGAGCTTGCCAGTGGCCAATTTTCGATCAGTGAAGGAGAGGGACAAGAGGCGCTAGGCGCCGAACTGGAGCGCTTGCGGCCTGTTGAGTTACTGGTTGATGAAACTGCTCAACGCCCAAGCGGCTTAGCAGAAGGATGTGGCGTCACCCAACGCCCACCCTGGCATTTTGATTCAGAAGTGGGGCTGCGCAACCTGACTGCGCATTTTAAAACCAAGGACTTGCAAGGCTTTGGCGTCTCCGGGCCTTCCGCTGGCATTGGCGCGGCTGGCGCCATTTTTCAGTATGTGATTGAAACCCAGCGCGCAGCACTTCCGCATATTCGCGGCCTGCAGGTGGAGCGGTTTGACGAAGCCATTAATATTGACGCCGCTAGCCGACGCAATTTAGAGCTTGAGCAGAACTTACAAGGGCAGCACAGCCATACGCTTGCTGGTGTTTTAGACGTAACGGTCACAGCCATGGGCAGCCGGCTTTTGCGGCGTTGGATTCATCGGCCGCTGCGCGATCGCGCGGTGCTGACCGCCCGCCAGACCGTGATCTCTGAACTCAGACCGAATGGTCATGATCCATTGCGCGAGGCTCTTCGCCCCTTAGCGGATATTGAACGAATCAGCGCGCGCATAGCAATGGCAACCGCTCGCCCGCGTGATCTGACTGGCCTGCGTAATACACTCCGTGGCCTACCGGATCTGGCCAATGTGCTGGCTGATTATCCAATGGGGCGCCTGGCTGCTCTGGCAGAGGCCGCCGCACCCCAGCCAACGCTTTGTGCTGTGCTGGAAAAAGCGCTGGTTGAAGAACCACCCGTGGTAATGCGCGATGGGGGTGTCATCGCGTCGGGTTACGATGAAACGCTGGATGAGTTGCGCACACTGGCACAAGGGGCTGATCAGTTTCTTTCTGATCTGGAGCAGCGTGAGCGCGAGCAAACGGGCATTAGTAGCTTACGAGTCGGGTTTAACCGAGTACATGGCTACTACATTGAAATCAATCGCAGTCAAAGCGATCAGGCCCCGGATCGGTACACGCGACGGCAAACCCTAAAATCCAGCGAGCGATACATCACCCCGGAGCTCAAAACATTTGAAGACAAGGTACTCTCTGCCCGTGAACGCGCATTAGCCCGTGAAAAACAGCTCTATGAAACGCTGATTCAGTCACTAGTCGAGCAGCTTGATCCATTACTTGGGCTAAGCAGCGCCTTAGCAGAGCTCGATACGCTGGCTGCGCTGGCAGAACGTGCAGAAACATTGCAGTACGTTTGCCCCATGCTCGACGATCAACCCGGCATCGACATCGAAGCGGGCCGTCATCCAGTGGTTGAACATCATACCGAGACCCCCTTTGTACCCAACGATATCGCCCTGAATGATCAACACCGCATGTTAGTCATTACCGGGCCCAATATGGGGGGTAAATCAACCTATATGCGGCAAATTGCCCTGCTCACTCTGTTAGCCCATATCGGCAGTCATGTGCCGGCTAAATCAGCACGCTTTGGGCCAATTGATCGTATTTTTACCCGCATTGGGGCCTCTGATGATCTTGCTGGTGGCCGATCGACCTTTATGGTGGAGATGACCGAAACGGCCAATATCCTTAATAACGCAACGCCGCAAAGCCTAGTTTTACTGGATGAAATAGGCAGAGGCACCAGTACGTTTGATGGCCTTGCACTGGCCTGGGCCACGGCCGCCTCACTCTGCCGCAATATTAAGGCGTTCACCCTGTTTGCGACGCATTATTTCGAAATGACCGCACTGCCAGACGAGTTTCCTACCGCAAGCAACTACCATCTCGAAGCCATGGAGCATGGTGACCACATTGTCTTTTTACATGCCGTGCGCGAAGGCCCTGCCTCAAAAAGCTATGGACTTCAGGTTGCCGCGCTTGCCGGGGTACCGCCCGATGTACTCAATGCCGCCCGGCAAAAACTGCAGGATTTGGAAGCAAAGGACGGCCAAAAACCCCAGCTTTCCTTATTTAAACCCGAGCCTGCTCCCGTAGCTTCCCCCGTTGCCGAAAAGCTCAGTAAGCTTGACCCAGACAACCTGACGCCGAAACAGGCGCAAGACGCGCTCTATGCGCTCAAAGCGCTACTCGCCGACAAACCGTACTAAGCGTAGGTTGATGGGTCGGGCTAACCGCCCTAAGATTTCGATATGACTTATGTAGTAACTGAAAATTGCATCAAGTGTAAGTACACCGACTGCGTCGAGGTGTGTCCGGTTGATTGTTTTCATGAGGGGCCCAACTTTTTGGTGATTGACCCCGACGAATGCATAGACTGCACACTTTGCGAGCCAGAATGCCCGGCTGAGGCCATTTACTCAGAAGATGATCTGCCTAAGGAAATGGAGCATTTCCTTGAGCTCAATGCCGAGCTTTCGCAAAACTGGCCGGTCATTACCGAAGCGAAAGACCCGCCATCAGACGCAGAAGAGTGGGACGGCAAGCCCGATAAGCTATCGCAACTTGAGCGTTAGTTTATCGCGTGGTCACCCGCGCGGATGGTGAGCTTCGTGTAAAGCTTGGAGCCGTGCCCTAGCCACGTGGGTGTAAACTTGCGTGGTTGAGATATCGGTATGCCCAAGAAGCATCTGCACCACACGAATATCTGCCCCATGATTGAGTAAATGGGTTGCAAACGAATGCCGCAGGGTATGTGGGGATAAATCTTTCTTGATTCCGGCGCTCAGCGCGTAGTGCTTAATGCGATACCAGAATGCCTGGCGTGTCATACCACCCCCACGCGCAGTTAGAAATACAAGCGGGCTACCTGAGCCGCGAGCAAGATCAGGGCGAACGTTCAGCAGATACCGCTCCACCGCCGTTACGGCTTCTTCACCCAGTGGCACCAGCCTTTCCTTACCACCTTTGCCCACAATGCGTACCACACCCTGTTGCAAGTTCATCTGATCAAGACGCAGCCCGATCAGCTCAGACACTCGCAGCCCGGTCGCATAAAGCACCTCGAGCATGCAGTAATCACGCTGACCGATCGCCGTTGAACGAACAGGCGCGGCAAGCAGCTGCTCAACCTCCGCCTCCGTTAATGCATCGGGTAATGGCCGGTCGGCTTTGGGCGGTTCAACCTGCGCAGTCGGGTCATCCGTTAACTGGCCACTACGCGCGGCATATCGATAAAACGCCCGCAAACTTGAGAGAAGGCGCGCGCTGGTGCGGCGGCTGGATCCCTCTGCGACACGGACTGCCAGGTAGCCCATTACCTCCGCACGAGTAACTTTAAACAGATCTGCTGAATGACCCGCTGCTTTTAACCAGGTTACAAATCCCTGAAGGTCACTGCGATAGGCCGCCAGTGTGTTCTCTGCAAGCCCGCGTTCCATCCACACCGCATCAAGAAATGCGGTGATACTGCCTGCCGGCTCACTCACCCTTCTCGTTACCGGTACTGACCGCCTTTTCAGCGAATCCCCTAAGCATTTCTAATGGCAGCGGGAACACAATCGTTGAGGCGTTATCTACCGATATATCACTTAGCGTTTGTAAATACCGTAACTGAATGGCTTGCGGGTTGGTGGCCAGCACATCGGCTGCCTTAAGAATTTGCTGAGAAGCCTCATACTCACCCTGTGCATGAATCACTTTTGCCCGGCGATTACGCTCTGCCTCAGCCTGTCGAGCAATGGCACGAATCATGGACTCATCCAGGTCTACATGTTTAATTTCAACATTGGCGACCTTAATACCCCATGCATCTGTTTGAGAATCGAGAATTGTTTGAATATCTTCGTTCAGCTTATCTCGCTCAGAGAGCATCTCATCAAGATCATGCTTACCCAACACCGAGCGCAGCGTAGTTTGAGCCAGCTGGCTGGTGGCCGCCGCAAAATCTTCCACGTGAATAACCGCACGCTCAGGATCGACAACGCGGTAGTAAAGCACCGCGTTCACCTTAACCGTTACGTTATCCTTAGAGATTACATCCTGTGAGGGCACGTCGAGCGTGATCACACGCAAATCGATTTTGACCGCCTGCTGAATAACAGGAATGACCAAACGAAGCCCAGGGCCTTTGACCTTCCAGAACCGCCCCAGCAAAAACACTACGCCTCGTTCGTACTCGCGAAAAACGCGAAACGAGGCAATGATAATGCCCAGAACGACGACTGCGACGATAAGAATCGGGATGCCCGCCATGTCCATATATTCTCTCCAAAAAGCGCGAAGCGCCTATTATGTGCCTAAAAAGTAGACACACAATAGACGCATTCGGTTCGCGCCGTACCTACGCTTAAGCAGTTAGCGCCAGCCGACGCGGTCCATAAGCCGCACCGCTGCTGGGTTATTCTCACCTAAACGACTCACATTGAGTGGATCCGTTTTCAGCTCAACCCAGGGCTGAATGGCATCGACAGGCTCTACGCCCTCCACCACGGGAAACTCATGATTCCCCATACCAAACAGCCTTTGTGCCTCATCAGAGGCCAGAAACTCAAGGAAAGCCACGGCAGATTCCGGGTTAGGCGCATTCGCTATCATACCTGCACCGGCTACGTTGCTATGCGTACCCCGGCCTTCCTGATTCGGGAAGATCACGCCGGCACGCTCGGCAACAGCGCGATCTGCCGGATCGTCAGACAACAACAGGCGGACCCAGTAATAATGATTACCCACCGCAATGCTGCACTCTCCCGCTGCTAGTGCACGAATCTGATCCGTATCACCGCCTTGCGGTGTACGTGCCAGATTGTCCATCAGCCCGGCAGACCATGCCTCGGTTTCCTCTTCACCGTAAATATCAATAAACGCGGCAATGAGCGACTGATTGTAAATATTGCTTGAAGAGCGAATACAAATTTCGCCCTCAAACCGATCCTCCGCCAATTCCTCATAGCGACTGATTGGCGGCTCTGAATACTGCTCCGTATCGTAATAAACCACTCTCACGCGCTGGCTAAAACCAAACCAGAGGTTTTCAGGATCCCGAAAAGTCTCTGGAATTCGTGAAGTCAGCACATCAGACTCAGCGGGTGCGAATAAGCCGCGGGTTTCAGCACGATGCAATACGCCGGCATCCACCGTCAGGAGCACATCGGCCGGACTAGCCGCCCCTTCCCTGCCAATCCGCTCAATGAGCTGATCCGAGTTACCTTGAAGGACATTAACCTCTATGCCCGTCCGCTCCGTAAATAACGAGTACAACTGCTCGTCTGAGTCATAATGTCGGGCTGAATAAATATTGAGCTCATCACTCATGGCGGCCCCGGAGCTCAGTATTATTGCAGCGCCCATACCCACCACAGATAAACGTTTAACAGGAAACATGGGATCAACTCCTATTTGCGAATAATTCTCATTAGCGAATCAATGCTAGCGAAAATGAGAATGACTTGCAAACAAGACCCTCAATCACCGACACTAAAGCGATGCACGCAAATCAAGAGTCATTAGTCTCCCGTTTTCCTGCCGGCGGCGTTGCTGCCGTTACCGCGCCCTGCCCTGTGCCAAGTGGCGACGCGCTAAGTCTGGAGCAGATCAGCCACTCTTTTGATACCGTCACCGCAGCTCGGGACATCAATTTAAGCGTTGAGCCTGAAGAACTGCTTTGCCTGCTCGGCCCGTCAGGCTGCGGCAAAACCACATTATTACGGTTTGCTGCCGGGCTGGAGCGCCCACAACAAGGACGGGTCAGAATTGGCAGCCAGATTATGTCTGACTCTGCCACCAGCACGTGGACACCCCCTGAGCAACGCCATGTGGGACTCGTTTTTCAGGATGCGGTGCTCTTCCCGCATTTAAGCGTACTTGAGAATGTAGGGTTTGGGCTGCCTAGGCTTTCACCCAAAGAGCGGGACCAGCGATCTCGCGCACTTTTAGCTCAACTTGGCTTAGCACCCTTTGCCGAAAGCTATCCGCATGTCCTCTCAGGCGGTCAGCAACAACGCGTTGCATTGGCGCGCGCATTAGCAACCTCACCACGCATTATGCTGTTGGATGAGCCCTTTTCCGGCCTAGATGCTCGGCTGCGTGATCGAATCCGTGATGACACGCTGCATCTGCTCAAACGCAACGGCACTGCCACGCTTTTAGTGACTCATGACCCTGAAGAAGCCTTGTTTATGGCTGACCGAATTGCGGTGATGCGAGATGGCATGATCGTGCAGCAGGGCAGCCCGACTGATATCTACTGCAACCCACAAGATCCTTTTGTTGTGCGGTTTTTTGGTGATGTTAACGAACTGCGTGGTGTGGTGGCGGATGGTCGCGTAGAAACCCCACTGGGCCCTATTGCGGCAAAACATCTGCCCAACGGCACACCCGTTCAGGTGCTGATTCGGCCAGAAGCACTAAATATCGAAAAACTTGCCGGACCCAAAGACCACACGCGCAGCCATGTGCTGATGTCACGCCTACTCAGTGGCGCCAGTTTTATCCATCTTTGCGTGCATCAGGGCAATGATGAATACCACATGCATGCGCATATGCCTGGCGTGTTTTTACCGGATCGCAATGACCCCATTGCGATTCATCTTGACCCCAGCCAAGCTTTTATCTTCCCGCTTTAGGTGCTCTCCGCATGTCCGGGGCGGGAGCGCCGCATGGCGCGACTCAATAAAATAACCGGCAGAATCCCTACCAGCACAATCGCAAGCGAAGCCGTTGAGGCCTGACTGAGGCGCTCATCCGACGCCAACTCGTAGGAGCGCACGGCCAGCGTGGTGAAATCAAACGGACGCAAGATAATCGTAGCCGGCAGCTCTTTCATCACATCCACAAAAACCAAAATACCCGCTGCCAGCAGGCTCCCGCGCATAATCGGCGCATGCACCCGTCGCAAGGTACCGCCGGGCGTGCGGCCCAGTGTTCGCGACGCAGCGTCCATACTCGGGGTAACTTTTGTCAGACTCGCCTGAACCGCATTGTAGGAAACGGCCAGAAAGCGGACCAGATACGCATAAACCAACGCAATACCGGTGCCGGTTAGCACGAGCCCGACCGTCCAACCAAATTGACCTTCTAACAATCCGTAAATGCGCTGATCAAGCCAGGCCAGCGGTATCAGAATACCTACTGCGATAACCGCGCCGGGAATGGCATAACCCATAGAGGCGATGCGCACCGCGGCCACTGTCATCGGCGAAGGTGCCATACGCACCCCGTACGAAAGCACCACTGCCAGCCCTACTGCACCCAGCGCCGCAGTCACCGCCAGACTCACGCTATTAAAGATATAGGGCAGAAAAGCAATCCCAAACCGGGCATCACCAAAAGTTACTGCCATTTCCAACAACAATAGCGCC
>JAGXLT010000034.1 GCA_018334525.1 Gammaproteobacteria bacterium | reverse complement strand
GAGACACACCCAAGATCAGACTATTTTTAAACGCCTGCAGCAGTGCATCATTCGTCATTAACCGTTCATACCAGCGGAATGAAAATCCCGCGAATCGGGCGGGCGAGTTTGCCGCGTTAAAAGAGAACAGCACCACCACGGCAAGTGGTGCATACAAAAACACCATGGTGGCGTACCAAAACAGCCTCATAACAGCATCTCGCGTTCACTGCTCAACCGCCGTGCGGCACGCCGCAATACGTAAAGACCAAACAGCGTCGCCAGTATCATTAACAATGCGCCAGCGGCGCCAAGTGGCCAGTTGGCGCCATCGGCAAACTGCCGCGCTACGAGATTGCCGATCATGCTCGAGCGTCCTCCCCCCAAAAGCTCGGGCACCACAAACATGCCAAAGGCTGGCACAGCCACTAGCACCGTGCCGGCCAGCAGACCCGGCAATGTTTGCGGCAGGACTGCGTGAAAAAACGCCCGGGTTGGCGTGGCAAACAAATCGCGCGCGGCTTCAACCTGGGCACGATCAAGGCGTTCAAATGCCGCATAAAGTGGCAGCACCATAAAAGGCAGAAAGTTGTAAACCATGCCGACCACCACCGCAAACTGAGAGGGGAATAACCCCATTTGCGGCGTTGTAAAACCCAGCATTGCCGAAAAATTAGCCAGCGGGGTGCCCGGTGCAAACAGATTCATCCAGCCAACCGCTCGAATCACCTGATTGGTCCAGGAAGGGACCACAATCAAAACCAACATTAACGGGCGTAAATGGACGGGCCGCGTGGCAATGTAATACGCAATCGGATAAGAAATTAAGATGACCAACACGGTAGAAAAGGTGGCCTGCCAAAGCGAACGCCCCAAGGTGAATAAGTTACCGGGGCTCCAGCCTAATATCCCAAAACCGGCAAGTTCACGAAAGGACTGTAAGCTCAACGGAAGCTGCGGTAATCCATAGGGATCATTACTTAAAAAGGCAATGCTCATTAAGTAAAGGCTGGGCAGCACAAGAAAAAAGATAATCCAGAGAACCCCTGGACCGATAATGGCGACCAGCTGCCCGGACTGTTTTACAACCTGCCGCATCAACCCCCTACCCGGGCAAAATGGCAACCGCCTCGGGCGCCACATCAATGGTTACGTCCTGTCCTGCCGTAAATAGCGTCTGGCCAAGATTGTGTGATCTGACCGTTAAACGAGCATTACCGCAGAACAGCCGGTACTCCGTGCTCCCGCCACGATATAAACACTCCTCTACCCGTGCAGGCAGACGATTCGGGCCTGCTACATCTGAATGCGTTAAAGACAACGCCTCTTCGCGCAGAAGAACATGCGAGCCAGCGGGGAAGAGACCTTTCAAACAACCGAACTCAGTTACAATCTCCTCGGCTCCCCGCTGCTGAATTTCAAACACATTTTGATGCCCCATAAACCGGGCAACAAAAAGCGTTGCCGGCTGTTCATAAATGACCTGTGGACTACCCACCTGCTGAAGCCGGCCTTCATGTAGCACCGCCATGCGATGACTCATGACCATCGCTTCCTGCTGATCATGGGTCACAAACACAAAGGTCATGCCGAGCTGTCGCTGTAAGCGCTGCAATTCTACTTGCAGCTGACCTCGCAGCCCGGCATCAAGTGCTGAGAGGGGTTCATCGAGCAAAAGGACATCCGGCTCGTTGATCAATGCGCGTGCCAAGGCAACGCGCTGTTTTTGCCCGCCTGATAACTGATCCGGGTTGCGATCTAACAAATCATGAACTTTCGTAATTTCTGCCATGGCTTCAACACGCTGCTGAATACGCTGACGTTTAACGCGCTGCATCTGCAGGCCAAACCCGATATTGTCGCGCACATTACGATTAGGAAATAACGCGTAGGACTGAAAGACGGTATTCACGCTGCGCTGGTGCGCGGGCACGCCATCCAGCACGCGCCGGCCGATCGCTATTGAGCCGCTATCGGGCTGCTCTAAACCGGCGATAATGCGCAGTAACGTGGTTTTTCCGCATCCCGAGGGCCCGAGCAGCGTAAAGAATTCGCCGGCCTTGATCTCAAGATCCACACCATCAAGCGCCGTCATTCGGCTTGAAAAAGCTTTATGGAGGCTGTGTACAGATATGGAGGACGCCTGTCGAGCGCCATTGGCAGTAGGCTGCGGCATCATGCCACTATTATACGGTAATAAATCAATAATCTGGCAACAGTGCCTGTTCTCTGGCTAAACGGGAACGCGCGCCATCACAAACGATATTGCATAAATCAAAAATAAATGGCGCTGTAATGCCGAAATAAGCATGGTTGCCCGCCTGGCGGCGCCCAACCAGCCCGGCAGCTCGCAGCAGGCTTAAGTGTTTAGATACATTGGATTGGCTGGCCCCGGTCAGCTCGGCAATTTCGCCAACGGTGCGCTCACCCGCCTGCAAGCAATGCAGAATACGCAGCCGCTGCGCATCGCCAAGCACACGAAACTGCTGGGCAATCAGCTCTAGTGACTCATCAGCATTGGCAGAAATAGCATCCATGGCGCTAAGCATAAATCATCTGATCGCATTTTACTATTTAACTATATTGGAATATAGTAAGACGACTTAACTGTTAGGAGCTGACATGGGTCGCCGACTTGCCGAATTTGCGATGGATCATCCACGGGCTATTTTTATTGCCACCCTGCTTATCACATTACTGGGTACGGCATTAATCCCGTTTATCCAAATCGATACCGATCCAGAAAACATGCTGCCCAGTGAGCAGGAAGATCGCGCACGGCATAACGTGATCAAAGAACAATTTAACCTCCACGACATGATCGTGGTGGGTGTGGTTAACGAAGCCAACTCCAACGGCGTATTTAATCCGCAGTCATTATCTGCACTGCACACCTTATCTGAGGGCATTGCCGAGATTGAGGGTGTTATTCGGCGCGATCTCCTCTCCTTAGCCACGGTAGACAACATCGAGCAGGCAGGTGTTGGCACGATCCGATTTGAGAAAATGATGGGTGTGCCCCCACAAACTGACGAGGAAGCGCTGGCGATACGTAATGCCACACTCGCCCTGCCCTTATTTGCCGATACCCTGATCTCAGCAGACGGTGGAGCAACCGCGATTTACGTCCCCATCGAAGCAAAAGATCAGAGTTACCGCATTGCTAATGAAATTCGCGATCTGATTGGGGATCTGGACACTCAAGATAACTTCCACATCACTGGGTTGCCGGTGGCAGAGGATACCTTTGGGGTTGAGATGTTCATCCAAATGGCAATCTCTGCACCGCTTGCTGCGCTTGTGATATTTGCCCTGCTCTGGTGGTTTTTCCGATCTGTGACTCTGATTATCGCCCCCATGCTAATGGCATTCGCTGTGGTGTTGACCACCATGGGTGCGCTGATCGGTATGGGCTTTACCGTGCACATCATGAGCTCGATGATCCCCATCTTTTTAATGCCGATCGCGGTGGTGGATTCGGTCCATATTTTGTCTGAATTTGCCGACCGATATCGGCCGGAGAAAGGGGCTCGTCAAACAATGTCTGAAGTCATGGGGCATTTATTTACCCCTATGCTTTATACCTCGATTACCTCCGGTATAGGATTTGCTTCTCTGGCGTTCACCCCCATTCCACCGGTACAAGTCTTTGGCCTTTTTGTTGGGGCAGGCATTATTCTGGCTTTTGTCCTTACCATTATTTTTATTCCCGCGTATGCCGTTGCTATTAATCCGACACGGCTCAGTAAGCTTCGCGCAGGCAACCAGACGAGTAGCGCCGATGACAAACCCTTAGCTCGTGGCTTGATTCGTTTGGGCGCCTTTGCCACCGCACGTGCCCGCTTTGTGGTGATTGTGTTTGCCGGCAGTTTAGTCCTGGCCGGCTATGGCATCAGCCAAATCGTGGTGAATGACAATCCAGTGCGGTGGTTTCAATCCGATCACCCCATTCGTGTGGCGGATGAGGTACTGAATCGTCACTTTGCGGGCACCTACAGCGCATACTTTCGCTTAGAGTCTGATGTTGCGGAGCAGGCACCGCAGCGATTTACCCGCCGTGTTGACGAGATACTGACAGACGCGGAGGAAAAGGATGTTGCGCTCAGGCAGACGTGGAGCGAAATCAGCGATCCTATCGACGCTGATACCACAGCGTTTGAGGATTATCTTGAGCAAGTCAGCATAGAAATTGAAGATGCTTTATTTTTTGCAGACAATGACAAGCTAGAGGGCTTAGAACAGCTACTGCAGGCGACTGATAATGCACGCGGTGCGCTGAATTTCTGGCAAAGACCGGAGAACCTCGCCTACATCGCTGACATGCAGGAAGCTTTAGCGCAGAGCCCGCAAGTCGGCAAAGTGAATACATTAGCGGATCTGGTTCGTACCGTTTATCGGGAGCTGCTCAGCGGCGAGGATGCTGATTACCAGATTCCGGAAACGCGCCAGGGTGTTGCCCAAACCATCCTCAGCTTTCAGGGGTCTAATCGCCCTCACGACCTATGGCGAATGGTGACACAAGACTATCAAGCAGCGAATCTTTGGCTGCAGCTGACCAGTGGCGATAATCAAGACATGCAGCTGGTGATTGATCTTGCCGACGAGTATATCGCCGAGAACCCTTTACCAGAGGGCGTAACGGCAAGCTGGGGCGGGCTCAACTACATTAACGTCGTCTGGCAAAACGCCATGGTCAAAGGCATGGCACAAAGCCTTGCGGTTGCCTGGGTAATGGTCGCCTTAATGATGTTCCTTTTGTTCCGCTCGCTGATCTTTGGCGTGCTCGCCATGGTTCCGCTAACCGTTAGCATTGCATTGATATACGGTGTGGTCGGGCTTATTGGAAAGGCGTATGACATGCCGATCGCCGTTTTATCTTCCTTAACACTCGGCTTATCAGTGGACTTTGCGATTCACTTTATTGAGCGCAGTCGCGAGTACTACAAAGCAACGGGACGTTTCACCGAAAGCATGCGCTTAATGTTTAAAGAACCGGCACGGGCGATCTCACGCAATGCCATCGTCATTGCCATTGGCTTTTTGCCCCTGCTTGCCGCCCCGCTCGTTCCTTACAATACGGTGGGCATCTTCCTTGCCAGTATTATGGCAGCCTCCGCCCTTGCCTCCATCGTGCTGCTGCCGGCTATTTTGAAGCTCTTGCAAAAGTGGCTTATGCCGGATCGCACCCCATCATCCACACAGGAGTCCACCTCATGACTCATCGCCTACTCCTCTCTGTTATTGCCGGCATCGGTTTAATGACTAGCTCGATTGCAATGGCACAACTTACCGACGCCAATGAAATTGTTGAGCGTGCCAATAACGCCTCTTATTACGCAGGCGAGGATGGTCGCTCTGCGGCGCGCATGCTCATCGTTGATGGAGATAATCAGCAGCAGCGACAGTTCATGCTGCTTCGCAAGGATGTTGAGGATGGGGGCGATCAACGCTATCTCGTCGTCTTTAGCCGCCCCGCGGATATTCGGGGCACGGTTTTTCGGGTCGAGAAAAAAGTCGGCCAGGCCGATGATCGCTGGCTTTACCTGCCTGCACTGGATTTGGTACGACGAATCTCTTCTGGTGATAAGCGAACTAGCTTTGTCGGCTCCCATTTCTTTTATGAAGACATCTCAGGCCGTGATCTGGCCGAAGATACGCATGAGTTAATCGAAACCAATGCCGATTACTATGTGATTGAAAGTACGCCACGCGATCCTGGCAGCGTTGAATTCGCTGCATTTCAGACCTGGATTGATCGAGACACAATGCTTCCGATGCGCACCGAGTATCGGCGCGACAATGGCGAGATTTACCGCCGCATGGAAGTGACCGAAGTGGAAGTGATCGACGGTTATCCGACCGGCACCGAAGTGCGCATGAGCGATTTGGATTCCGGCGGCTACACGATCACGCAGTTCGCATTCTCTGAATATGATATTGGGCTTCCAGACAATATTTTCAGTGAGCGATCCCTTCGGAACCCACCTCGCGAATGGCTACGCCGGGATTGAGGATTCAGGCGATGATTCGTTATTCATCTTTGTTACTGGCGCTGTTTCTAGCAACAGCCGGCATCAGTCAGGCCCAGGAGGCGGACTGGGACGACGACTGGGGTGACGACGATTGGGGCACTGAGCCCGAAGGCTGGGCGTGGTACGGGTTTATTGAGAGCGCCGCCGCTGTCCGCACCCGATCAGACCCCGTCCTAAATGAAGACTTTACGCTAGCAGAAACGCGCGTACAGCTTGAGGCAAGCCGCACTCTTGACCGGGGCAAAATCACCCTCAAAGGCGATGTCTGGCTGGATGGCGTAGAGGATGGTGCTAAAAGCGATCTGCGGGAGGCCAATTTTTATACGCCGATCGGCGATTCAGTCGATCTGCAAATCGGCCGACAAATTCTTACCTGGGGTACCGGTGACCTCGTCTTCTTAAATGACTTATTTCCAAAGGACTTTGTCTCCTTTTTTAGCGGCAGAGACGATGAGTACCTTAAAGCCCCAGCCGATGCCGCCAAGCTATCCTGGTATGGCTCGATTGCAGTCGATGTGGTGTGGCTACCCATTGCAACCCCCGATCGCTACCTGACCGGTGAACGGCTGTCTTACTATTCGCCGAGAGCTGAAGCGCGCGTTGCGGCCCCACCGCGCCTTGACCCAATCGACCGTGATGATTTTCCAAGTGATGGCGAGGTTGCCATCCGCCTTTCAAAAACCATCGATGGGATTGAACTGGCGGGTTATGGGTTCACTGGATTTAATAAACAACCTACCGGGTACGATGAGCAGGCACAGCGTGCCACCTTTCCTCGCCTGAATGTGCTTGGTGCCAGCGTTCGTGGTACCGCGCTGGGCGGTATTGTGAACGTTGAGACCGCTATTCATGAGACCGAGCCAGAGGACCAATGGCGATTTCTTGCAGGCTACGAACACTCCCCCATCGGCGACTTAACCCTCGGCTGGCAGTATTACCTGGAATCTGAGGACGATGAAGACCGACATCTGCTGACCAACCGAATCACCTGGCAGCTCTTACAACAGGACCTGACCGCCTCATTATTCACGTTTTATTCCGCCTCTGATGAGGGTTGGTACTTACTGCCACGGCTCACCTATCGCTTTAGTGACCAACTGACCGGCAGCGTGGGTGGCAATCTTTTCGGCGGTGATGAGATATCTGGTTTTTATTCTCAGTTGGAGAATAACTCCAACGCCTTTTTACGTATTCGCTATCAATTTTAGGAGACTCTGTTATGACAGTTAATGAAGGTCTACGCGCCATGGCCGGCTTTTTTGTACTACTCAGCCTTGCCCTGGGCACCTGGGTTCACCCTGGCTGGTACCTGTTCACCGCCTTTGTTGGTGCCAACCTGCTTCAGTCAGCTTTCACCCGCTGGTGCCCGGCCATTGCAATCTTAAAAATGCTTGGCTTTAAGCAGGAATGCCCGATTAACGCGATTGCAGGTAATCAGCAAAGGCCGGACCAAGCTCCGGGTGCTTAAGCCCGTATTCAACCGTGGCTTGCAAATAGCCAAGCTTGTCACCGCAGTCAAAGCGCGTACCGAGAAACTCGTAGGCGTAGACGGGCTCTATGCGCATCAGCGCATCGATGGCATCAGTTAGTTGAATCTCACCACCCGC
>JAGXLT010000033.1 GCA_018334525.1 Gammaproteobacteria bacterium | reverse complement strand
CGCCTTAGGCCGAATTACCGGTACAATCACCACCGAAGATTTGTTGGGTGAAATTTTCTCAACCTTTTGTATTGGCAAGTAATTGGTAAACTCTGCGCTTATGGATAGCACACAAACCTATGATGTGATCGTAGTGGGCGGCGGGCATGCCGGCACTGAAGCGGCGTCGGTTGCTGCGCGCAAAGGCGCCGCTACCCTACTGGTCACGCAAAGCCTGGATACGCTGGGGCAGATGAGCTGCAACCCGGCGATTGGGGGTATTGGCAAAGGGCATTTGGTGCGCGAAATCGATGCCATGGGCGGCATTATGGGTCGGGCGATTGATCGGGCTGGTATTCAGTTTCGCACCTTAAATGAGAGCAAAGGCCCCGCGGTGCGGGCCACCCGCGCGCAGGCCGATCGCACGCTGTATCGCCAGGCCGTTCGGCAGCTGCTGGATGAACAGCCGGGGCTGGCTTTATTTCAAGACAGTATTGAAGATCTGATTGTTGAACAGGGGCGGGTTTGCGGGGTAAAAACAAAGCTCGGTCTTGAGCTGCGCGCCCAGGCGGTGGTGTTAACCGTTGGCACATTTTTAGGTGGCAAAATTCATATCGGCGAGCATCAGCGCGAAGGCGGCCGTGCCGGAGATGCCCCGTCTAACGCACTGGCGGCAAGGCTGCGTGAGCTGCCCTTGCGGGTGGGCCGACTCAAAACCGGTACACCGCCACGCATTGATGCACGAAGCATTGATTACTCTCTGCTCGCCGAGCAGCCCGGGCAAACGCCGGCACCGTATTTCTCGCGCTGGAGCCAGGGGGATGAACACCCGCGCCAGGTGCCCTGCCACATCACCTACACCAACCCGAAAACCCACGAGATCATTCGCGCCGGCCTGCATCGCTCACCGATGTATAGCGGCGAGATTGACGGTGTCGGCCCACGGTACTGCCCGTCGATCGAAGATAAAGTGGTGCGCTTTGCGCAGCGTGATGGTCATCAGATTTTTCTGGAACCCGAGGGGCTGGATACGGCGGAGATTTATCCCAATGGCATTTCCACCAGCCTGCCCTTCGATGTGCAGCAGGCGCTGATTAAAACGATCGCCGGCCTCGAGAATGCACGCATTACCCGCCCGGGCTATGCCATTGAATATGACTATCTTGACCCGCGTGATCTGCATCCAAGCTTAGAGAGCTTGCATCTGCCCGGGCTTTATTTAGCCGGGCAGATTAATGGTACCACCGGATACGAAGAAGCCGCTGCCCAAGGCCTGTTGGCCGGATTGAATGCGGCGGCGGCCGTGCAGGCGGAATCTCCATGGATACCACAACGGCATGAAGCCTATTTGGGTGTGTTGGTCGACGATCTGACCACCCGCGGCACTACTGAGCCCTACCGCATGTTTACCTCACGCGCGGAGTATCGGCTGCAGCTGCGCGAGGATAATGCCGATTTGCGATTGCTGCCGGTGGCGCAATCCTACGGGTTGATGTCTGCAGCAGACTGGATGGCATTTGAGCAATATCGCAGTGCGATTGATCAGGAACTTAAGCGGCTGGAGCGCACATGGATTAAACCGAGTGATTTGGGTGAGGATGCCGGTGCGGCGTTATTGGGCAAGCCGTTGCAGCGCGAGCAGAATCTGCTGGGCTTACTGCGTCGACCGGGCGTGGACTTTAATGCGTTAATGGCTTTTCCGGCCACCGGCCCGGGGCCTGAAGATCCAGCGGTTAGTCAGCAGGTGGTAATTGCCGCGCGCTATGATGGGTATGTTAAGCGCCAGGCGGCACAGATTGCCCGGGCGGAAAAGCATGAAACCCTAAGCGTGCCCAAAGACATTAATTATCGCAATGTGATCGGGTTATCAGCGGAAGTCTGTGAAAAGCTCTCTGAGCATCGTCCGAGTACCCTGGGCCAGGCCGCGCGCATCCCGGGTATGACACCGGCCGCCGTTTCGCTTTTGCTTGTTCATCTGCGGCAATGATCCAGGGGGTAGACCCGGCGCTTGCGGCCCGCCTGTTGGCGTATCGGGATTTACTGGCGCGCTGGAATCGGGTGTACAACTTATCCGCCATACGTGATCCGGAGGCCATGGTCAGCCGGCACTTGCTCGATAGCCTAGCGGTGTTGCCTTGGCTGCCTGAAGGGCCTTTATTGGATGTGGGTACCGGGGCCGGCTTGCCCGGCATACCCATCGCCCTGGCGCAACCGTTGCGATCTGTGACTTTATTAGAGGCCAATGGAAAGAAAGTCCGTTTTTTGCGACAAGTCTGTTTGGAGCTTAAGCCCGATAATGTGCAAATAGCCGAAAGCCGACTGGAGGCCTATCATGCACCTGAGCGTTTTAAAGTGGTGATCTGCCGGGCATTTAGTGAGGCATTAACGTTCTGGCAGGGAGTGGCGCATTTGCTGGCGCCCGGCGGTCAGGCCATCGCCATGAAAGGCAGGCGGCATGATGCCGAATTAGCCGCATTAAGCCAGGCCGGCGTATCATTCCAGCAACAGACACTGCAGGTGCACGGTATGGATGCCGAGCGTCATTTGCTGATTATGAGCCAAAACTAATGACCCAAAAGATCGAAAGGACAGCCCCATGACGCAAACCCTGGCTATTGCCAATCAAAAAGGCGGCGTCGGTAAAACCACCACTTGTGTGAACCTGGCAGCCTCTTTAGTGGCCAACGGGCGTCGCGTGCTGGTGGTGGATTTAGATCCGCAGGGTAATGCGACGGTGGGATCCGGGGTCGATAAAGATGCGGTTGAGTGGAGTAATTATGACCTGCTGATGGCCCAGGCCCCGGTAGAGTCGGTGCGTTGCCAGGCATTAAAAGGCGGTTTTGACCTGCTACCCGGCAATGCGGATCTGACCGCGGCCGAGGTCGCGCTGGTGGGTGAAGGCGAGGGCCGAGAGCGACATCTGCTCGATGCCCTTGCCCCCGTTCGGGATGAATATGACCACATTCTGATCGACTGCCCGCCGTCCTTAAACGTTTTAACCGTTAATGCATTCGTGGCTGCAGACCGGGTCTTAATACCGATTCAGTGTGAGTACTACGCGCTCGAGGGCTTAAGCGCGCTGCTCAATACCATCGCACGGATTCAGCAGACCGTTAATCCCGCCCTTGAGATTGAAGGGCTGGTTCGCACCATGTTCGATGGGCGTAATAATCTGGCGAATCAGGTGGGCGCACAACTGGACACCCATTTTTCCGGGCAGGTTTATCGCACGTTGATACCGCGCAATGTGCGCCTTGCTGAAGCACCCAGCCACGGGTTGCCGGTGTTGCAGTATGATCGGAGTTCAGCGGGTGCGGTGGCCTACATGGCACTTGCTTCGGAATTATTGCGGCGTCAGCGCGCCGGTAAACCTCAGGTGGGAGGCAAATCATGAATAGTCGGCGACGGGGTTTAGGCCGGGGGTTAGACGCCCTGCTTGGAGAAGCGGCGCCCGGCGCAGCTGCGGAAGGCGATGCGGCACTCACTAATCTTCCCCTAGATCAATTGGAAAGCGGGCGTTATCAGCCACGGCGCGAATTTGACCCCGATGCATTGCAGGCGTTGGCAAGCTCCATTCGCTCGCAGGGCGTGGTGCAACCGATTGTTGTGCGACCGTTACCGGGTGATGATCAATACGAAATTATTGCCGGTGAGCGGCGGTGGCGTGCTGCTCAACTGGCTGGGCTAAGCGAAATCCCGGCCATTGTTCGGGATATTCCCGACGAAATGGCAGTGGCCATCGCGCTGATTGAGAATATTCAGCGGGAAGACCTTAATCCGCTTGAAGAGGCGTCCGCCCTAAAGCGCTTAACCGAAGAATTCGGCATGACGCATCAGGCGATTGCCGATGCGGTGGGCCGTTCGCGTGTGGGTGTCTCAAATCTGCTGCGGCTGCTCGAGTTATCTGCTGCGGTGAAACGCCATATCGAAGCCGGTGCCTTAGAAATGGGTCATGCCCGTGCGCTATTAACCCTGGATGCGACGACGCAGGGCGAACTGGCCGCGCAGATCGTTGCGCGCGGGCTGAGTGTGCGGCAGACCGAAGCGCTGGTTCGGCAGCATCAAAAGCGCGCGGAAAAATCCGCTGTGGCGGCGGTGGCTGAGCCGGCGGAAGACCCCGATGTACGGCGCTTACAGCAGGATCTAGCCGAACGTTTGGGTGCTGAAGTTCAAATCGATCACGGTAAAAAAGGCAAGGGGCGATTAGTGATTCGCTACCATAGTCTGGATGAGCTGGATGGAATCCTTGCGCATATTCGTTGAAGCGCCGGCAGGAGTTCTTTATACTGCACCGCGCTGCGCCGCTCATAAGGCGGTTTGATAAGGATGCTTAGGCAAGTTGCATTTAAAATTGTGCGTATCCAGCTTCTTATCGGTTTAATCAGTGCCGGCGTCTGGGTTTGGGCTGGCGGATTAGATGCAGGGTTTGCAGCGCTGGTCGGGTTGGGCATCTCAGTATTGATGACCGGCTATGTCGCGCTGAGATGGTCGCTGAGTAGCGACCCGCGAGAGCCACAGGCAATGCTTGGGGGCTTTTACCGGGCTCAAGTAATGAAGTTGTTACTGGGTTCAGGACTGATTTTTATTGGCGTGTATGTGTTTCGAGATCAAGCCGCGGCGCTCGTCACAACACTTGCCCTGACGCTTTCCGCATACGGTTTTGTATTGCTCGGAAAGATTGACTGAAAACGCTGACGAGATAGGGTTAAACATCATGGCAGCAGGCGGATCAGCCACCGACTACGTCCAGCATCACCTAGTGCATGCGTCGGTGGGTGAGGGTTTTTGGACCCTGCATATTGATACGCTCATTGTTTCCTGGGTGCTCGGCTTAGTGTTTTTGGGCGTTTTCTACTCGGTGGCACGGCGTGCCAGCGTTGATGCACCTAGTGGCATACAGACTGTTGTTGAGGCCTGCGTAGAGTTTATTGATAATCAAACGCGCGAAAGCTTTCACGGCCCCCGCGAATTTGTCGCTCCCCTCGCGCTAACGATCTTTGTCTGGGTTCTCCTATGGAATCTGATGGACTTGCTGCCGGTCGACCTATTCCCGGTGCTGGTTAAGATGCTGGGTTTTGAATACGTGCGAATTCTGCCTTCCGCCGATATGAACGCCACCTTTGGTTTATCGCTAACTGTGCTCCTGCTGATTATTATCTACAGCATTAAGGGCAAAGGTTGGGGCGGTTTTGGTAAAGAACTGATTCATCATCCCTTTGGTTCGCACCCACTGCTGTGGCCTGCCAACCTCATGCTGAACATCGTAGAGATGATTGCCAAGCCGGTTTCCCTGGGAATGCGGCTGTTCGGTAACCTCTACGCGGCGGAGATGATCTTTATCCTGATCGCATTGTTGCCTATTTGGGCGCAGTGGGTGCCGGGTGTTGCTTGGGCGATATTCCATATTCTGGTTATCCCTTTGCAGGCGTTTATTTTTATGGTGCTCACGGTGGTATACCTGAGCTTGGCGTACGAGGAACACTGACCTGACCCATGGGGGGTTTGGCCGTGCTGGATTTAACTTAAAGACTCTTGTTTGGAGGAATCATGGAAGCTATCGCTCAGGTGCAGGCGTTTACCGCTATCAGCATCGGACTCATTTTCGCATTTGCCGCCATTGGCACTAGCATTGGCTTTGGCATGCTCGGTGGCAAGTTCTTAGAAGGCATTGCTCGTCAGCCCGAAGTGGCAGGTGTTCTTCAGGTTCGCATGTTCATCGTGGCAGGCCTGCTTGACGCGCTTTCCATCATCGGTGTGGCATTTGCCGCTTTGTTGATGTTTGCCAATCCTTTGCTCGGCGCCCTGACCTAATCGGTCAGAAGGGGAGTTTGAACCGTGGGCATTAACATCACGCTATTCGGGCAGATGATCACGTTTACCGTGTTCATTCTGTTCACGATGAAGTTTGTCTGGCCGCCCATCAAACAGGCGATGAGTGAGCGTGAAAAGCGCATTCAGGATGGCCTGGCGTCGGCGGAACGTGCCTCGCATGAGCTTGAACTCGCCAAAGAGCAGGGCGCAGCTCATATTCGCGAAGCCAAAAGTCAGGCGGCGGAGATCATCGAAAAGGCAAACCGCCAAGGGGCAAGCCTGGTCGATGAAGCACGTGAAGAAGCGCGGACGGTGGCTGAGCGTGAGCGTGTTGCGGCAGAGGCGCGAATCGAGCAAGAGGTTTCTCAAGCACGTGCAGCGCTTCGTAAAGAGGTCTCAGAGTTGGCCATTTTGGGCGCTAGCCGCATTCTGGAACGCGAAGTTGATCCAAAAGCGCATCAGCAGATGCTCGATCAACTGACCGAGCAGGTTTAAGGCACTACTATGGCGCAGATGATCACCGTTGCTAGACCCTACGCTGAGGCCGCGTTTGATTTGGCTAAAGATGCCAACGCGTTAGCAGCGTGGACCGATGGCTTGTCAATGGCGGCCCAGGTGGTCGCTGATGAGCGGGTTGAGCAGATCCTTCGCAGTCCGCGTGTTAACGCGGCCGCAAAGGCAGAGTTGATCATCGATATTTGCGGTGATGTGCTGGATCAAAAGCAGCAGAATCTGATTCGGCTGCTGATAGAACGCGATCGCATCTTGGCGCTGCCGGAGATTGACCGGCAGTTTCAGGTATTGCGTGAGCATCATGAGCGGACCATCGAAGCACAGCTTATTTCCGCTCAGCCCGTAGACGATGCGGCACGCAAGCAGTTAGAAACGGCCCTGTCCAAGCAGCTCGATCGTCAGGTAACACTCCAGACAGAAGTCGACGAAACACTCATCGGCGGCGCCATTGTGCGGGCCGGTGACCTGGTCATTGATGGTTCGGTGCGCGGCCGGTTGGCAAAACTGACCGGCGCCATAAGCCGTTAAGAGGAAAAGATGAGATGCAACTGAATCCAACGGAAATCAGCGAGCTTATTCGGCAACGCATCGAAAACTTCGAAGCGGTAGCGGAAGCGCGCAACGAAGGCACGATCGTGAGCGTGAGTGACGGAATCGTCCGCATTCACGGGTTAAGTGATGCGATGCAGGGCGAAATGCTCGAATTCCCAGGCGATACCTTTGGAATGGCGCTGAACTTAGAGCGTGATTCGGTGGGTGCTGTTATCTTGGGTGATTATTCACACTTAAGTGAAGGCGAAAGCGTTCGCACAACCGGCCGCATTCTTGAGGTGCCGATTGGTGAGGCACTGTTGGGCCGCGTGGTGAATGCGCTTGGCGCGCCGATTGATGGTAAAGGCGCCATCAAAACGGATCAGACCGCGCCGGTGGAAAAAGTGGCCCCGGGCGTTATCGCCCGTAAGTCGGTGGATCAGCCGGTTCAGACCGGCCTTAAAGCCATCGACTCGATGGTGCCGGTGGGTCGTGGTCAGCGTGAGTTGATTATCGGCGACCGGCAGACCGGTAAAACCGCGGTTGCTGTTGATGCCATCATCAACCAGAAAGGCACCGGTATTAAATGTATCTACGTGGCGGTTGGCCAGAAGGCCTCCTCCATTGCTAACGTGGTGCGCAAGCTCGAAGAGCACGGCGCCATGGATCACACCATCGTTGTGGCTGCATCGGCCGCCGAATCTGCTGCGCTGCAGTTTATTGCACCGTATGCGGGCTGCACGATGGGTGAATACTTCCGTGACCGCGGTGAAGATGCCCTGATTATTTATGATGATCTGTCCAAGCAGGCGGTGGCTTATCGCCAGGTTTCCCTGCTGCTGCGTCGCCCACCGGGCCGTGAAGCCTTCCCGGGTGATGTGTTCTATCTGCATTCC
>JAGXLT010000244.1 GCA_018334525.1 Gammaproteobacteria bacterium | reverse complement strand
AGGTACGGATAGCACCGGACGCACCTGACAGCGATACTGCAGCATCACCGATAGTCGCCCATAAACGCCGCTGCCGGGTTCTGCTGACATACGATCCACCACTTCTTTTTGTAAAAGCAGATGCAAGTCATAGACGTTATCCAACTGCTCGGTGAGATGGAATAGCAGTGGCGTTGAGAGGTTATAAGGCAGATTACCAACAATACGTAGTGGATTAGATGCATCCGGCGGGCTTAGCGTTGACACGGGGTGTTGTAAGGCATCGTCAATGGTGACAACTAACTGTTTACTAGCGGCCTCTGGCCAGCTTTCCAGTCTTGCTGCAAGATCACGATCGATTTCAACGGCGCTTAGTTTCACACCGGCATCCAGCAGGGGCTTTGTCAGTGCGCCTTCGCCGGGCCCGATCTCAAGAAACCGTTGTCCGGCTTGCGGCTGAATAATCATAGCCATTTGCCAGATGATGTTGGGGTCGCGAAGGAAATTCTGACCAAAACGACGACGTGGGCGATGGCTCATCGATGCATGAATCCTGTTAGCCGAATGGCCTCTTCAATCGCAGCTTTTAAGCTGCCTGCACTCGCCTGGCCTGAGCCAGCCAAATCAAGGGCTGTACCATGGTCAACCGATGTCCGAATAATGGGTAAACCGAGTGTGATATTCACGGCATGGCCAAATCCGACGTGTTTGAGCACCGGTAAGCCCTGGTCGTGATACATCGCTAAGACCGCATCGGCGGTTGCTAAGTGTGGCGGTGTAAAGAGCGTATCGGCAGGCAGTGGCCCGATCAGGTTCATCCCTTCGCTTCGCAGCTGATCAAGCACCGGGATAATGATTTGTTGCTCCTCATCACCCAAATGGCCCTGCTCGCCTGCGTGCGGGTTCAGGCCGGCCACAAGAACAGTGGGGTGCGCAATCGCGTAACGCCGGCTTAAATCATCAACCAGTATTCTTAGAACGCGCTCCAGGCGCTCACGGGTCACCAGGTCTGCCACTTGGCGGAGGGGGACATGCGTGGTGAGCAGGGCAACCCGCAGCCGGTCGGCGGCAAGCATCATCACAGGCAGAGGCGTCGCCGTGAGCTCAGCAAGATACTCGGTGTGTCCGGTAAAAGGAATGTCGGCATCGTTAATCACCCCCTTGTGCACGGGGCCGGTAACCATGGCACTGAACTGGCCACTCAAACAGCCCTCGGCAGCAATGCGCAAAGTTTCAAGCACATAGGCAGCATTGGCGGAATTTAGTTTGCCCGGGGTAACGGCTTCGGTAACTCGCACTGGCAGGCATTCGAGTGTCCCTGGTGCGGGCACTGCGTCCGTTAAAGTAAGGGGCACGCTTTGGCAGCCAGCTTGCGCAAGCACCTGCGGATCTGCAATGGCGACAAGCCGAGCCTCGGGGTACAGCGACGCCAGATCTTTAAGCAGTTCGGGCCCGATCCCTGCAGGCTCACCCGGAGTGATGGCAATGCAGGGGCGAGGGGCCATTACAAGGTGTCGAGTCGAATTTCGACGTAGGCCTCTTCGCGAAGCTCACGCAGCCAGAGTTCGGTTTCCTCTTCTTCCTTACTGCGTCGTACTGCTTCTGCAGCTTCTTCTCGCGCCATGCTCTCGCTCGCGTCGACCTTACGGCGATCCAGTACTTCAACAATATGCCAGCCTGCATTGGTTCGGAAAGGCTCGCTGAGCTCGCCGGGTGACAATCTGCTGACTTCGTCCGCAAATGCGGGCAGCATGCTTGCAGGCTCAAACCAGCCAAGATCACCGCCATTGCTTGCGCTGCCGGGATCGTCTGAGTTCGCCCGGGCCAGCTCAGCAAAATCAGCACCGTTAGAGATACGTGCATAGAGGCTTTCAGCGCGCAGTCGAGCATCGGTGTTGGTCACGATTTCATCCGGAGAAATCAGAATATGCCGGGCGTTGGTTTGCTCAACGATGCGTAAATCACCGTCTCGTTTGTCGCTGACTTGTAAAATCTGAAAACCACTGGAGGTGCGAATGACAGGGCTGATCTCGCCTGGCTCCAGCCCGCGCAGTGCCTCACTGATGGCAGAAGGGAGTTGCGAGGCAAGCCGCCATCCGAGGTCACCGCCGTTCAGAGCAGTAGTGGCATCAGACTCGGTCGCAGCAAGACTGGAGAAATCAGCGCCGTTCAGCAATTCGTTGCGTATCGCTTCGGCACGCGCACGTGCCTCATCAATTGCATCGGCTGACGCCGCTTCAGGAACACCAATCAGGATCTGACTGAGGCGAAGCTCACTGCCGCGTCCGTCTGAGCGTTCCATAAACTGCTCTATTTCCTGCTCAGTCACATCAATGCGTTGTGACATAACTTGTTGGCGCAGACGGCTAATGATAATTTCTCTGCTGATCTGCTCGCGAAATTCGGCCATGGTTAAGCCTTCCTGGGCCAGTGCATCGCGCAGGCCGGTCAGGCTCAGATTGTTGTTCTCTGCAACACGTCGTACGGCAGCATCCAGCGTTGTGCTGTCAACACGAATACCCTGCCGCTCAGCCTGG
>JAGXLT010000032.1 GCA_018334525.1 Gammaproteobacteria bacterium | reverse complement strand
GGGGGAAAGCGGGCATGCGCGGTAAGCCCCTCCGCATGCGCCAGACGCGCAGCGATTCGACCTAAAGTATCTGCACCCGCTTCACTGCAATTAATCAGACTGGTGACCTTTTGAAAGTCATACACCCCTAGCGGTGAGGCAAACCGGGCTGTGCGCGAGGTCGGCAGCACATGGCTCGGGCCCGCGCAATAATCGCCGATTGCCTCCGGGGTATAGCGCCCTAAAAATATTGCGCCGGCATGATGGATTCTTTCCGCCAAACGCTCAGGTTCGCTCACAGAAAGCTCAAGATGCTCAGGAGCAATCGCATTTGCTACATCAGCCGCTTCAACCAAATCCCTAACGCAGATTAACGCCCCACGCCGAGACAACGATTCACGAATAATTTCGGAGCGTTCCATTTGCGGTAACAACCGCTCCATGGCTGCCTGCACCTCATCGAGGTAACGGGCCTCCGGGCAAACTAAAAAGGCGCGCGCATCCTCGTCATGCTCTGCCTGAGAGAAAAGATCCATTGCCGTCCACTCCGGATCCGTCTGCCCATCGC
This sequence comes from Gammaproteobacteria bacterium, assembly GCA_018334525.1. Lineage (GTDB taxonomy): Bacteria > Pseudomonadota > Gammaproteobacteria > Nitrococcales > Nitrococcaceae > Spiribacter. The sequence continues at coordinate 7,214 of JAGXLT010000032.1, read as the reverse complement.
AGATCACCAGAATCTCAGACGGGCCTGCCACCATATCAATGCCTACATGCCCAAATACACGGCGCTTTGCCTCAGCCACATAAGCGTTACCCGGGCCGACAATTTTATCCACCGCCGGCACGGTTTCTGTTCCATAGGCCAATGCCGCAATGGCTTGCGCACCACCCAGAAGAAATAACCGATCCACTCTCGCCACCGCAGCCGCGGCTAGCACCATCGCGCTGATTTCACCGCCCGGCGCCGGCGCCACCATCACGATTTCACCCACCCCCGCCACATCGGCTGGAATCGCATTCATCAGAACCGATGAGGGGTATGCCGCTTTCCCGCCCGGTACGTAAATGCCAACGCGCTCAAGCGGTGTCACTTGTTGCCCTAGCACAGTGCCATCGGGTTCCTCATGCTGCCATGAGGTGCTTCGCTGATGCTGATGATAGGCATAGACGCGCGCCGCCGCTTGCTCAAGCGCGTCTCGATCGGCCGGATCAAGACCCTCAAGCGCGGCCTGACAACGCGCCTGGCTCACCTCAAGCTGACTAACGGCATCGACGGGGTAGTCATCCAGTGTCTTGCTGTAATCAAGCAATGCTTGATCGCCCTGACTGCGTACGCGTTTTAAAATCTCAGAGACAGCAGACTCCACCGCATGAGTGGCTCCGTCATCCCAATTGGTTAAAGCACCAAGCTGTGTCTGAAAATCCGGCTGAGTCGTGCTAAGTCTGCGAATATCCAACGCTTACCCCACAGTTTCTGCGATTTGGCTGATCATTGGCTTGAGTGCCTGATGGCGCATTTTCATCGACGTTTTATTGACCACAAGTCGCGCACTAATATCCGCAATACATTCCAGAGGCGCCAGACCGTTCGCTTTTAACGTATTACCCGTGTCCACCAGATCGACAATTACGTCGGCCAGTCCGACCATCGGCGCAAGCTCCATCGAGCCGTATAACTTAATTAAATCAACCTGCCGGCCGCGAGCGGCAAAATAACGCCGGGTAATATTGACAAACTTGGTAGCCACGCGAAGTCGGCGTCGCTCCAGGTCAATCTCCGGCGGGCCTGCCACCATCAACCGACAACGTGCGATGCCAAGGTCCACCGGCTCATAGAGTCCGCGACCGCCCTGCTCCATGAGCACGTCTTTACCCGCCACACCCAGATCAGCACCGCCATAAGCGACATACGTCGGCACATCCGATGCTCGCACGATAATCAGCCGAACATCTTCGCGTCGCGTTGGGATAAGTAACTGCCGACTCTTTTCAGGGTCTTCCAGCGGCTCAATCCCTAACGGAGCCAGCAGCGGTAACGTCTGCTCCAGAATGCGCCCTTTGGATAGGGCAATTGTCAGTGGCTCAACTTGCGGCACGCGACGGCTCTCCCGGCATACGCTGAATATCTGCACCAAGCTGCGCGAGCTTTTCTTCAATACACTCATAACCGCGATCGATGTGATAGATCCGATCAACCTGTGTTTCGCCCTCACCCACCAAACCGGCCAGCACAAGACTTGCTGATGCGCGCAAATCGGTGGCCATAACGGGTGCGCCCGTTAACCGCTCCACACCGGTACTAATCGCTGTATGCCCTTCCAGTCGAATATCAGCACCCATGCGCTGAATTTCCTGAACATGCATAAAGCGATTCTCAAATACCGTTTCGGTAACCATCCCAACACCATTCGCCACCGCATTCATTGCACAGAATTGTGCCTGCATATCGGTTGGAAAGGCCGGATAGGGTGCCGTTCTTACACTGACTGACTGTGCTCGACGCCCCTGCATATCAAGCTTAATCCAATCTTCACCGACCTCGATTTCTGCGCCAGCCTCACGCAACTTACCAATCACGGAATCCAACAACCGCGGGGTTGTATCCTTTACCCAGATCCGACCACTGGTCATCGCCGCCGCCACTAAAAAAGTCCCGGTTTCAATACGATCCGGCAGTACCCGGTAATGCGCGCCGTGCATCCGCTTAACACCTTCAATCGTGATGCTGTCGGTGCCCGCACCGCTAACCCGCGCGCCCATTGCATTAAGACAATTCGCCAGGTCAACAACCTCCGGTTCTCGCGCAGCGTTTTCAATCACGCTGGTCCCCTCTGCCAGCGCGGCCGCCATCATCAGATTTTCCGTGCCCGTAACCGTAACCAGATCCATTACCAGCCGCGCGCCCTTCAATCGCTTACAGCGGGCGCGAATATAGCCGTTTTCAACCACAATCTCGGCACCGAGGGCACGCAGCCCTTCAACATGAAGATTGACCGGACGGGTGCCGATGGCGCAGCCACCGGGCAAGGACACATCCGCCTCTCCATACCGCGCGAGCAACGGGCCTAAAACCAAAATGGAGGCACGCATGGTTTTGACCAGTTCGTACGGCGCATGGCAGTTATCAATCGTGGTCGGATCGATTTCAACCTGCATCCGCTCATCAACTGTCAGCCCCACGCCCATTCGGCCCAGCAGCTCCATCGTGGTCGTAATGTCATGTAAGTCAGGAATATTACCAATAACGCTCGGGCCATCAGCCAACAGGGTCGCGGCCATGATCGGCAAGGCGGCATTTTTGGCACCGGAAATCCGAATGTCTCCATCCATGCGCCGGCCACCGCGAATAAGCAGTTTTTCCACTAAATCAGCCCTGTTCTGCCGCGGCTTGCGCAGGCGTTAACGTCCGCATCGAAATGGCATGCAGAACATCACTGTCGATATGCGCCTGCAGCAGGTCGTAGACCATTCGATGCCGCTTAATCAAAGGAATGTTATCGAAATCAGGCGAGACAATGCGGGCCTGAAAATGTCGACCATCACCAATCACCTCAACTTGTGCGCTATTTAAACCGGCCTCCAGTAAGGCACGAATCGCGTCAGGCTCCATCATTTTCTTTCGTATCCCGTACATCGTTAATTGACAGCCCCAATATTGTATCAACGCTGCTGATTTGAGCGAGCCTGATCAACTGATCCGGCGCATCCCGCAAATCAAGAGTGCCACCGGCGGCCTGCATCCGTAATTGCCATTCGAGCAATAGAGCAAGCCCGGCACTATCACTATTTTTTACCTCGGCCAGATCAAGCTGACACGGCTCCGCCCCCGCCGGCAGTTGTGACAACACACCCATCACATTCTCTGCCCGCAGATCGCCCCGCAACGTAAACCGATCTGCTGAAGCCTTCTCGAGGGTGAGCGCGTCACTCACTCTGATCACCCGCTGACTGATTAAAGATAAATCGACCGACCACATCTTCTAGTACCAGCGCTGATTGGGTAACGAGCAGCTCAGAGCCGTTTTGAAGAGCATCCGGCATTCCACCCGGCTCTAATGAGACATACTGCTCACCCAACAGACCCGATGTACGGATGCTGCCTGAGGAGTCACTCGGCAGATCATCATAATCAGCGGAAATCGTCATTTCGACGCGCGCTTCCAACCGTGCCTGATCAAGTTCAATGGCGGTAACCCGACCAATCTGAACACCGCCGAGACTCACCGGTGCTCGCTCACGCAATCCACCAACATTTTGAAAGTAACCAACAACAGTGTAGCCCTCGGTTCGCTGAAAAGCCGTGATATTGCTCACCTGCATAGCCAGCACAAACAGTGCAACACACCCGGCAACAACGAAGGTGCCTACTGCTATCTCGATACTCCGCATATTACCCACCGGACAAACCCTCCGTTAATCAAACATCAGTGCCGTGAGCACAAAATCCAGACCCAACACAATCAGCGATGTCACCACCACCGTCCTTGTCGTCGCTCGACTGACGCCCTGCGATGTCGGCATACAATCATAGCCGTTAAAGACCGCTATCCACCCGGCGACCACGCCAAAAGCCAGGCTCTTAATCAGTCCATTGAGTACATCGTCAGTAAAACTCACCTGCGCCTGCATTTGCGACCAGAATGCACCGCCATCGATACCAAGCATCGTTGTCGCAACACCATACGCACCAAAAATCGCCAGCAGAGTAAACAGCGTGGCCAGCAACGGTAAGGAGATCACCGCCGCAAGCAAACGCGGCGCCAGAACGCGCCTTTCAGGGTCAACGGCCATCATTTCCATGCCGGCAAGCTGTTCCGTAGCCTTCATTAAGCCGATTTCAGCTGTTAGCGCTGAACCGGCTCGCCCGGCGAACAGCAGCGCCGTAACAACCGGTCCGAGCTCCCGGGTAAGCGTAAGCGCCACCAGTACCCCCAGCGACTCTTCTGCGCCAAAGTCAACCAGTGTGTAATAGCCCTGCAGCCCGAGCACCATGCCCACGAACACGCCTGAAACCACAATAATGACCAGCGTTAACACACCCACTGAATAAATCTGATGCACCAGCAGCCCGGGGCGGCGCAGGAGTTCACTCAGGCCAAGCAGAATACGCCAAAAAAAGCAGGCCGCACGGCCCAGGGTAGCCACATTATTCAGGGTTGCGGCCCCTAAGCGCTGCAGTAAGTCCGTCATTTCAAAGGCCTTGATCGCAGCTCATCATCCAAATCGGCGGCCGGGTAATGAAACGGCACCGGCCCATCCGGCAGTGCCTGTATAAATTGCTGAACCCAGGCAGAGTCGCTGTTTCTTAACTCATCAGGGGTGCCACAGGCGACAACCTGCTCCTCTGAAATCACATAGACTCGGTCGGCAATGCTCAGTGTTTCACCGACATCGTGCGACACAATAATGCTGGTAATCCCAAGTGCGTCATTAAGTTGGCGAATTGCCTGCGTCAACGCCCCCATCGAGATCGGATCCTGCCCGGCAAACGGTTCATCATAAAGCATCAGCTCAGGATCCATCGCCAACGCCCGCGCCAGCGATACGCGCCGCGCCATTCCGCCCGATAGCTCGGCAGGATAAAGATCCCGCGCGCCACGCAGGCCTACTGTTTGTAATTTCATTAATACGATGTGATAAATGAGTGCCTCAGACAGATTCGTGTGCTCGCGCAAGGGGAACGCCACGTTTTCATAACACGTCATGTCGGTAAAAAGCGCTCCGCTTTGAAACAGCACTCCCATGCGCCGCCGCAGGCGATACAAATCACGACGCGAAAGCTCACCAACCTCCTGCCCCGCTACTTTCACGGACCCTGCATCAGCGCGAAGCTGCCCTCCGATGAGCCGTAACAGCGTGGTTTTACCGGTCCCGCTGGGCCCCATAATCGCCACGACTTCACCCTGCTCAACGGTAATATCAATTTCGCTGAACAGCCGCCGCTGTCCGCGGGAAAAAACCAATCCCTTAATATCAATAAGTGGTGTAATTACTGCTGAGCCGGCCATGCGCACGAAGTATCAGGCACGCTGACAGTAGCGTCAAATGCCGATCAGGCAGTATGGTGCGCAAACGCATTAAGGAGCTCATTTTTTGTTTGGCAGTCAACTACCGCTTTTATTGATTGTGCTAATCGCCTCACTTGGCTTGCTGGCCTGGAGCGCTGATCGGTTTATTGATGCCGCCGCCACAGCAGCCGGCCGACTGGGTGTTTCTTCGTTACTCATCGGTATTTTCGTGATTGGGATCGGTACGTCTCTGCCTGAAATGATGGTTTCGGCACTGGCCGCCTACGAAGGCAGTCCGGGGATCGCTCTTGGCAACGCACTCGGCTCCAATATCGCTAACATCGGTCTGATCCTTGGTATTACCTGCATCATCGCGCCGATTTTGCTGCCTCAGGGCATAATTGCAAGAGAGTATCGCCTGCTGTTATTTGTGACAGCCGGTGTGGCACTGTTAATGGTCAATCAGCATTTTTCCCGGCTCGACGGGGCAGTGTTGCTAATCGGGATGATCGGGGTGCTGATCTGGTTGTTTATTGAAGCAAAACGGGGAGGCGCCGATATTGTGCGTGAGGCACAGCCGGAAACCTCGGAAGCGGCCGGCCAGCCCATGCGAACATTACTGCTCTGGCTGGTGGGCGGACTCATTCTACTATTAGTCAGCTCGCAGGGATTGGTCTGGTCGGCAAGTGGTCTGGCCAGACTTATCGGCGTCAGCGAACTGGTAATCGGTTTGTCGATTGTGGCAATTGGCACCAGCCTACCCGAGCTGGCAGCGGGCATTGCGAGTGTACGTCGCGGACATAACAACCTCGCGATCGGCAACATCATCGGTTCTTGTATTTTTAATCTCCTCGGAGTCTTAGGAATCGCTGCACTGATTCAACCATTTTCTTTTTCAGGCGTGAGTCTGATCCGAGACTACGGCATCATGGTGGTGTTTTTCCTAGCAGTACTGCTGCTGGGGGGTAGATTCGGGCAACGCGGACAACTCGGGCGCGCGGATGCGGTTGTTTTGCTGGTCGGCTATGTTGTTTATCAGGCGCTATTGTTTTTAGTCGGAGAGTGATCGTTTGAATACTCAATCAGTCAGAGATGAAGACCTCGTTAAACTCGGCCGCGCCGTAATCGAGACAGAAGCGGCAGCCGTTGCCGCACTGGCAAACCGAATAGATGATCATTTTGTCTCAGCCTGCCGTTTGTTACTTCAGCGCGAGGGCCGCGTTGTGGTGATCGGCATGGGAAAATCCGGGCACATCGGCAGCAAATTGGCTGCCACCCTGGCCAGCACCGGCACGCCCGCGTTTTTCGTCCATCCGGGCGAAGCCGGACACGGTGATCTGGGCATGATCACCAGCGACGATACGCTGATCGCTTTATCAAATTCCGGCGAAACCGATGAAGTGAATCAGCTGCTCCCGCTAATTAAACGCCGACAAATAGCATTAGTGGCGATCACCGGTAATCCACAATCAACACTCGCCCGCGCAGCCAACGTGCATCTTGACGTTACCGTGGATCGCGAAGCCTGCCCTCTGGGACTTGCACCCACGGCCAGCACAACCGCAAGTTTGGCGATGGGTGATGCGCTGGCAATTGCGCTCTTGGAAGCCCGCGGTTTTACTGCCGAAGACTTTGCCCTTTCGCACCCGGGCGGACGACTGGGCCGTCGCCTTTTACTGCGTATCGAAGACCTAATGCACCCCAGCGCTGAAACACCTCAGGTCCGACCCGGCACAGGCCTGGCGGACGCCCTCGTTGAAATGACTCAGTATGGACTGGGCATGACCGCAATCGTTGATGATAACCAACGTATCCTCGGCATCTTTACTGATGGTGATTTGCGCCGCGCACTTGATAAAAACGTGGATGTTCACCAGACACCCATTGAAGCGGTCATGACGCCGAACCCGCGTCATGTGGAATCTCTTCC
>JAGXLT010000243.1 GCA_018334525.1 Gammaproteobacteria bacterium | reverse complement strand
GTCTCCCGCGCGCGCTGCGCCTTTCGGCCTTCCAGGAAGTCCTGTATCCATCCGCGCACCAATAAAAGGTATTGGGCCTGGGATAACGCCAACCGACCCAGCGTATCCATCAATGCAATCCAGGATAAACCGGTAAATAACGTGACGCCCGCCAAAAATACCGCTAGCGCCAGCATCGTGGCCCCGGCAAAGCTAAACGCCTGCTCTGCCTGGTTACCGACTAAATTACCGAGTACACCGCCTGAGCTCAGTGGCACGGTGCCTGCCACCGGCTGAATATGCAGCCAGGCCAACGTCGCCCCTGAGAGCAGCGTCAGGAAAAAACCCGCCACACGAACTCCGATGATGCCCCAATGGACACGGCCATCACGTCGCTGCCAGCGATAAATCAAGGTGGCGAGCAAACCGAGTAGAATAGGAAATAGGTAAGCAAGGTATCCAAACAAAAACAGGCTGAGGTCTGCCCAATAAGCGCCGACAATGCCACCGGCATTACTTGGCTGATCGACCGGGCGCGCATGACTCCAACCCGGATCTGCCGGGTCGTATGTAAAAAGAGAAAGCAGCAGATAACCTGCCACAGCCATGAGCAGTAGCAGTGCCGCTTCGCGCATCATGCGCCCCATCTGCTGGGTGACTGGCGCCGCTAATTGGCGCGTTGTCGCTTTGCCTGCCACGCCTTGTTGTTTACCCTAAACGAATTCATTCCGTAGATTGTACCGCAGGTCGATAAACAACACATGAAGCTAACTGTCGCGCATCAAATCAGCGCCGTTAATTCGGATCAGTGGAATTGCCTGAAAGGCGCGGATAATCCTTTTCTGCGTTATGAATTTTTACAGGCGCTCGAGCAGCACCATGCAGTGGCGGCGGAAACGGGATGGCTGCCACAGCATCTGTTGCTATGGGATAACGAGCAACTTATCGCTGCTGCCCCGGCTTATCTGAAACAACACTCGTGGGGCGAGTTCGTATTTGATTTTGCCTGGGCCCAGGCTTACGAACGGCATGGCCTTGATTACTATCCAAAATTAGTGATTGGCGTGCCGTTTAGCCCCGTTAACGGACCGCGAATGCTGCTTGATCCGAATAAACCGGCTGATGAACTTCGTGATGCCTTAGCCGTGGGCGCGCAACGCCTGACCGAACAGCTCAATTTAAGCTCCGCACATTGGCTCTTTCATTCAGCGGCCGATGGCAAAGCCCTTTTGCGCAATGACTACTTACACCGAACCGGATGTCAGTTTCACTGGTACAACGCCGGCTATGCCGATTTTGATACGTTTTTGGGTGGTATGAGCGCAAAGAAGCGGAAAAATATTCGCCGCGAGCGCCGATTAGTGGCATCCGCAGGGGTCACCATGCAGGTCATACATGGGCATGAAACAGATACGGCTCTCTGGAGTGCGATGCATCGGTTTTATTCCAACACCTTTGAGGCACACGGCAACTTACCACTCATCAGTCGCGAGTGTTTTATGGATATCGCGCAGGCGCTGGGCGAGCAAATGATTCTTTTTGTGGCCAAGCGCGAAGAAACTCCGATTGCCGGGGCCATTTGTTTTCGGGATGCAGACACCCTTTACGGGCGATACTGGGGTGCTGATGAAGAAATCGATGGACTGCATTTTGAGGCCTGCTACTACCAGGGTATTGAGTACTGTATTCAACATGGCCTGACCCACTTTGAGCCGGGTGCACAGGGTGAGCACAAAATTGCCCGCGGATTTCTGCCGACTCTGACCCATTCGGCGCATTATTTAGTGGATCCCCAATTCAGGCAGGCTGTGGATCACTTTTTAGAACGCGAAAGACCCGCCGTTGCCGGATACGCTGAAGCGCTGCGCGCTGAGGCTCCCTTTCGCAGCGAGATTCTGGACACATTACCGTGACATCCAATCCGATATTGCCTGTCCCCTGGCTTGCCGGAGATGATGAAACCACGCCACTGCCTCATCCTGCGACGGCATTAAGCGAACCCAATGGTCTGCTTGCGATTGGCGCCACACTCTCGCCAAGTCGGCTGGAGGCGGCTTATCGAGCGGGGATTTTTCCCTGGTTTTCTGAACAAGAGCCAATCTTGTGGTGGAGCCCTGAACCACGGGCTGTTCTGGTACCCGGCCGGTTTAAAGCAAGCCGACGCTTCCGACAAACGCTACGAAAACACGATTTTTCTATCACACTCGACACCGCTTTTGCTGCGGTGATACAGGCCTGTGCAGCACCACGCACCGGACAACCCGGCACCTGGATTACTGAAGAAATGCAAACCGCTTTTAACCAGCTGCATGCTCTGGGCCTGGCGCACTCCATCGAGGTTTGGAAAGATCGGCAGCTTATCGGCGGGCTTTATGGCGTATCCATGGGTGGCGCATTTTTTGGTGAATCCATGTTCAGCCGCCAACCCAATGCCAGTAAAATTGCAATGGCGTGGTTATGCGGGCAACTGGCAGCGTGGGATTTTGCGTTTCTTGACTGTCAGATGCCAACGCAGCATTTGCTCAGCCTGGGTGCCGAATGCCTGCCGCGCGCA
>JAGXLT010000031.1 GCA_018334525.1 Gammaproteobacteria bacterium | reverse complement strand
CTCTCCGCCAGACATTAAAAGACCCCCGCTGGGGGTTTTTTAATGCCTGAAGAAAGTGACTTCGAACCCACGGAAAATAAATGGGGGTTCGGCTAATCAGCTTAAAGCTGATTAGGACGCCGAGCGTGAGCGAGGCGCCCGCAGGGTGAGGCCCGGTAGGGCCGAATCAATCCCACCCTCTCCGCCAGACATTAAAAGACCCCCGTAGGGGGGAGTTTAATGCCTGACGAAAGTGAGTTCGGCTAGTCGTAGCTGCTAAACACCTCAGTCTGATTGTCTTGATGCACCAATAGCGTTTGAAACGGATCGCGCTGGTCGCCCATTTCCATGCCAGGGGAGCCAATCGGCATACCGGGTACGCTTAAGCCCCGGGCGCCCGCAGGGCGCTCTTCGAGTAAGCGGGTAATGTCACTGGCTGGCACATGGCCTTCGATGAAGTATCCATCAACCATCGCGGTGTGGCAGGAGACCAGCGCAGGGTCAATATTTAAATCGCGCTTCACGTTATCGAGCGCTTCATGGGTCATGTCATAAGCCACAACATCAAAGCCGTTTTCTTCCAGGTGCTCAATCCATGCGGTGCAGCAGCCACAGCTGGGTGTTTTGGCCACGGTTACAGTGCCTGCTTCCATCGCATTCGCATTGTGGAGGAATAAGGCGATAGCAAAGGTGAGGGCAGTTAGGCCTCGGGTTAGTAACCGCATTGATGAAATCCTCGTATTACAGTCCGCGCAGCGGCGGTGTGTTTAATAACGGGCTCGTGATCGGCTGACTGCCGCTGGCAATCAGTAACGAAATGCCCAAAAGCATAATAACCAGCCCCCCAATGAGGGCGATCCAGCCGCCAACTGGGTGCTGTGTGTTGTCTGATGAAACAGCCCAACGCTGTGCCCATTCGCGGGCATAAACGCTGAGAATTGCCAGTGCCGATACGGTTAGTGCTGTGCCTAAGGACATGACGAGCACCCCAGCAACGCCCAGCGCAAATTGCCCGAGTAGTAGACCTGCGCCCAGCATTAGCACCGCGCCTGAGCAGGGTCGAATGCCTACGCTAAAAATGACCCCGGCAGCAGAGCGCCAATCATTGGGCGCAGTTTCAGGCGATGAATGAGCATGGCCATCACAGCAATGATGTCTATCCGGTTGGCGTAGGCGCTTAATAGCGCGCCAGCATAACCATCCACCCAATAATGTGACCATGGTAAAGCTGGCTTGTTCAACCCAGTAAACGCTGCCCATGGCTTGCCTTGTGACCCAACCCAGCCCAAGAATGAGGATGGTTACCAGCATGATCGCGCTTAGCCCTTGTACTAAAGACGATGCGGCCGACATCCAGACGGCGGTGCGTCGGCTGGTGCTGTCATGAGAGGCTAAATATGTGGCGATAACGGCTTTGCCGTGCCCCGGTCCGGCGGCATGAAAAACGCCATAGGCAAAACTAATGGTCAATAAAGTCGCCCAGTCTGAAAACCCCAGGGTCAGGGCGCGATGAAGCTCTCTTTGCCAAAGCACAATTTGCAGACTGAAGGATTGGAAAACAGGCTGCAAAAAATAGGCAGCTACACCCAGCGCCATGATGACGCTAAAGGCGATCAGTCTTCGGCGTGCTGCTACTGACAAACCACCTCTCCCGTGTCAGCAAAAAAACGCCCCAGTCCATGCTCACCTTCCTCGTCAATGCCAAGCTCTGCCGCTTCCATCACCAGTGCGGGGTCAGGATCGGCTGCAATAATGCGTGTTTCGCATTGCAACGGGCCTGTAACCGTCAGTGCCTCGGGGATGGGCTGGTTGCGGTCCTCCTCATGCAGCATTTCTAAAAAGTAAGTGGGCTCAAATATCTGATACTGCAACGTGGCCGCTTGCATAGAGATTGGTGTGGAGAGGGGTAAGGTAAACATGAACACAATCTGCTGTTCGATTTCGGCCAATTCGTAAGTTTCCACAGGCCCGAAGGCAAGTCGGGTGTCATTAATTTCAGCTTCGGTATTGTACTGTTCGGCCGTTAAGTTTTGCTGAATTTCATCGGCCATTAAACGTAAGGCTTCCGATTTGCCGGTCGCGCCCAGCAGATTGAGCTCTTCAATCAGGGCAAGGCTGTAGAACGGGTCCATTTTCCAGCGCTGCTCTAGCGCGGCTAGCTGACCGGCTTCGTTCATAACCACATTAACCCGAATATCTATCCAGCCATGTGGGTGGCTGTTAACCCACTGCGGCAGGGCAATAAGCAGCAGAAAAATCCATGCAAAGCCTTTCATAGGGCATAGCGTAGCATTCATTTCCGTGGCTGGGTTGCTTGACCATTTAGCTGATAAACACCATACTTCTCGCCTGCCGCATTATGCGCCCGTGGCTCAATTGGATAGAGCACCTGACTACGGATCAGGAGGTTGGGGGTTCGAATCCTCCCGGGCGCGCCATTACATAAAAAGCACTTCTTCCCCGAAATTCGGTATGCTATCGAGTATGAACTTCCGGATGTCTATCGCTAATATTTTGATTGCTGCCTTGGCTCCCGCAGGGATTGTTTTTACCGCGCAAGCAGTTGATCTGGCACCGTTGGATGGTATTGCGCCGCCCCCGGGCGTGCGTGGCGCCAGTATTTCGGTGGGTTATCGGGCGTTTGATGAAGCCTACGTTGACGGAGTCCGTCAGCCTCAGGATATTTCTTTAAAAGCACGAGCGGCATCTTTGCGCCTCGGTAGTTATGTACCCGTTGGCAGTCTGCCAGGCTATGTCTATGCAGATTTCCCGTATGTCGAACTGGATGGTAATGACGGGGTTGGTGATGTGGCCCTGGCCGGCGCTGTGTGGCCGTATGCGAATAGACAGTCAGGTACCTACGTTGGCATCGCCGGTTATCTGGTGCTACCAACGGGCGATTATGATGTGGAAAACACCCGTCTTTTAAACCGTAACCCCAGCGGCAATAGAACGATCGGTGCTTTTCAGACTGGCATTAATCAGCGTGTCTATGAACGTTTCAATGTGCAGATGGCAGTCGATGTTGCAGTATACGAAGATAATGACGAGTACCTTGGGGCATCACAGCAAATTGGCACGCTTGAGCAGCGCTCATTAGTTAGTTGGCAGGCGTCACTCAGCTATCGCTGGTCGCCGGCACTCGCAGCGGGCGTGAGTTACTTTGATAACGCGGGTGGCGAAGTGAGAACGCATGGCGGCCCGTGGAGTGGAGAGGTGCAAAACGAGCGTGTCGGTCTTTGGGCTAGGATGGCAATTTCACCCCGAATGACGGTAGCCGTTAACTACAAACAAGCGCTGGATATTAAAAACGGGTTTCGTGAAGCCGATAACATTCAGGTTAGAGTGGCTCGCTATTTTTGATCGGTTCTGGAGGCTCAGTCATGTCTAATCGGCCTATATCACCCACCGCGCTCAACGCTTTAGTTAAACGTGCTTTGCAGGCCAGCGGGGCAAACGTGACAGCAGCAGAGGCGATGGCCGGTGCCGTTGTAGCTGCCGAGATGGACGGTATTCCCAGTCATGGCGTGGCCTATGCACCAATCTATTGCGAGCATGTGCAATGCGGCAAAGTCAATGGTGATGCAAAGCCGCAGGTCCAGGCTCAGCGTGCGGGTACGCTGAGCGTTGATGCCGATTGCGGTTTTGCACATCCGGCCATTAACGCCGGTTTGCCATCTCTAGTGGCTGCCGCGCAAAAAAATGGCATCGCCGCGATGACAATTACCCGATCATATAACTGTGGCGTGCTCGGTCATCATACCGAGCGGCTGGCCGCAGCAGGGCTGATTGGTCTGGGTTTTACTAACGCGCCGGCATCCATTGCACCGGTGGGTGCCAAAAAGCCGGTTATCGGTACGAACCCTTTCTCGCTGGCCGTGCCGGATACGCGCGATAGTACGGCAGCAATATTAATTGACCAGTCAGCGAGTGTGGTGGCTAAAAGCGAGGTTACCGCGCATAAACGCCGTGGAGAAACCCTGCCGCCCGGGTGGGCGTTGGATGCCGACGGTAATCCAACAACCGATCCCGATGCCGCGCTGGCCGGTACGATGATGCCTGCCGGCGGCTCCAAAGGGTTTAATACCGGGCTGATGACTGAGTTATTTGCAGCGGTATTGGCCGGTGCACATTTGGGCATCGAAGCAAGCCCGTTTTCCGGCACTGCGGGTGGCCCGCCTGAGACCGGGCAGTGCTTTATCGCCCTTGATCCGGGGGCTTTTGGTCATAATGACTATGCGGGCGGATTGTCACGACTGATCTCGGCTATTCAGCAGGAGCCGGAGGTCCGTTTGCCAGGTGCGCGGCGGCTCAATAATCGTTTACGCCACGAAAAAGACGGCTTGCTGGTTGATGAAAACCTGCTGGCTCGTGTGGAAGCGATTGCCGCTGCGGTTTAGGGCGGCCAGGCAAGCGGTCTGCCGCCGAGCAGATGCAAATGGATATGCCAGACCTCCTGGCCGCCATCACGCCCGCAGTTAAAAATGGTCCGGTAACCGGATTCAGCAACGCCGTGCTCTTCCGCGAGTTGTTTGGCTACCCAGTGCATCCGACCAAACAGCGTGCTATGAGATTCGAGCATGTCTTGATGGCTGGGAATGTGTTCGCGCGGAATCACGAGTAAATGCACGGGGGCACGAGGGTGGATGTCTTTAAAGGCCACAATATCCTCGTCTTGATAAACGATATTCGCATCCATCCGGCCCGCCGCAATTTCACAAAATATGCATGGTTTATTCATAAGGTTAAAGGGTAAGCCTGCGCTACTTGCTTGGCAAGCCGTGCCGCCTCAGTTCTCACCCCATCGACCAGTAAACGCGCGAAGCGATTCAGTCGATTTACCTGCCTGTCGTCTACATGCCGTATTAAATAAAACGTGCGCTGCAGGCTAATGGCATCACGAAGGATAGGAACCAGTTCAGGTGCAAACGGCAGGGCAAAATCATGCACAATCGCAGGCCCGGCACCCTGTCGTGCCCAATTAAGCTGAACCACGACAGAATTGGAGGACAGGCGTGGCGGGTCAATGCCGATCTCGCTCAGGTAATCCAGTTCGCTGTCAAAAATCATATCGGGGATGTACCCCACAAACCGGTGTTGCTTGAGATGCTCAAGGGTGTGCGGCTCACCATTCACGGCAATCCAATCTTTCGCGACCGCAATATAAAGTTGATAGTCAGTCAGGGGCTGAACAATCAGGCGCCCGGTTTGTGGGCGAGAAACGGCAATGGCCATATCCGCTTCGCGTTTTGAGAGATTAAAGATGCGGGGCAAAGAGACGATTTGAACCTCCAGTTCCGGGTTTTCACGGCAAATCTGCTCAACCACTTGAGGAAGTAGAAAGCTTGCGCAACCATCGGGTGCGCCAATGCGAATGGAGCCCCGTAATTGATCGGGTGAGTCAGCAACTGCCTGTTCCGCATTGATAAAGGATTGCTCCATGGCTTCAGCATGCTGCAGTAATCGCTGGCCGGGTTCTGTCAGCAGATAGCCCTGGGGCGATCGATTAAACAGGCGTACACCAAGATTGCCTTCAAGCCGTTGCATGCGTCGACTGATCGTTGCCGGGTCTTTTTTTAACCGTGTTCCCGCTGTTGAAAGGCTTTCAGCCCGCGCAACGGCAAGAAACATCCTTAGGTCATCCCAGTGCGGCGCTGAATCTGTCATGCGTATCCTTGTATTTATGCAAAATGAATTTGTTATTTTGTCTGTTTAAAACCTATTTTTGCAAGGCTATGCTGTGGTCGTACATCAGTTAAGGAGCGAAAAACCATGGAAGAGCTAGCACATTGGATCGATGGAAAGAAAGTCGCGGGTACCTCAGGGCGCTTTGCCGACGTTTATAACCCCGCTATTGGCGCTGTTCAAGCGCGTTTACCCCTTGCCTCAACGGCTGAGTTAAATGAAGCGGTTGCTCGTGCTGTGGTTGCTCAAGAAAAATGGGGCGCGACGAACCCGCAACGCCGTGCAAGGGTGCTGGCAGAGTTTGTGCGCTTGATTAATCGCGATATGGATAAGCTGGCCGAAGTGCTATCGCGCGAGCATGGCAAAACGCTGCCGGATGCGCGTGGTGATATTCAGCGCGGGCTCGAGGTGATTGAGTTTTGCACTGGTGCGCCGCATTTGATGAAAGGGGAGTTCACGGATAGCGCCGGCACGGGCATCGATGTGTATTCGATGCGTCAGCCGCTTGGGGTAGTAGCCGGTATTACACCGTTCAACTTTCCGGCGATGATCCCGCTATGGAAGATTGGTCCTGCACTGGCCTGCGGTAATGCGTTTATTTTAAAGCCAAGCGAGCGCGATCCGAGCGTGCCGGTGATGCTGGCCGAGTTATTACAAGAGGCCGGGTTGCCGGATGGCGTGCTACAGGTTGTGCACGGCGATAAAGAATCGGTTGATGCCATTTTAGATAGTCCTGATATTGCCGCGGTGGGCTTTGTCGGCTCAACGCCAATCGCTGAATATATTTATGGCCGAGGCTGTGCCAATGGCAAGCGGGTTCAGGCGTTTGGCGGTGCTAAAAATCACATGGTGGTCCTGCCGGATGCCGATATGGACCAGGCGGCTGATGCACTGGTTGGCGCTGGCTACGGTGCGGCCGGCGAGCGCTGTATGGCAATTTCCGTTGCCGTGCCGGTGGGCGAGGGCACGGCTGATCGGCTGGTAGAAAAGCTGATTCCGCGTATCAATGCGTTGCGCGTGGGACCGTACACAGCAGGCGATGAGGTCGATTACGGCCCGCTCGTCACGGCCGAGGCAAAGGCGCGCGTGCTGGGGCTGATTGAAGAGGGAGTGGTCGCTGGTGCAGACCTCGTCGTTGATGGGCGTGAACATACGATTAAAGGCGACGAAGCCGGGTTCTACGTTGGCCCGCACCTGTTTGACCGGGTGACCCCCGAGATGTCGATTTATCGGGAAGAGATCTTTGGGCCTGTGTTGTGCCAGGTGCGTGTGCCTGACTATGCCGGCGCGGTAGAGCTGATTAAGAACAACCCTTACGGCAACGGCGTGGCCATCTTTACGCGTGATGGGGATGCGGCGCGTGATTTTGCCAGCCGTATTGATGTGGGCATGGTTGGCATTAATGTGCCCATTCCTGTGCCACTGGCGTATTACACCTTTGGTGGTTGGAAAAAGTCCGGTTTTGGTGATTTGAATCAGCACGGCCCGGATGCATTCCGTTTCTATACGCGGACTAAAACCGTGACTGCCCGTTGGCCGTCAGGGCTAAAGGAAGGTGGAGAGTTCCACTTTAAGCAGGTCGATTAGTCAATATGTTGCGGCCGTGCAACAACCTGTTGCACGGTCACAGTATTATCATCAAAACGTCACTTTTTCGTCACAGTTTTCTTTCACTCTGAGTGCGTTCATTAAGAACCCGTCTTTTAAGACGATTTTGGTACTTTCTCACAGGAGTGAATGACGCATGAAAAACATGTCTAAGCTGGCATTAGTGGTCGCCGCTGGAATGGTCGCGACAAGCGCCCAGGCGGTTGATATAGAAGTTGGCGAAAGCACGGTGCTATCCGTTTATGGTGAAGTCCTTCCGCGTTTTACAATTGAAGAAGGCGCAGATGGTAATGACACCGATGAATTTACCGATGATGGCTCCATCATTGGCTTTGAAGTTGAGCGTAGCCTTGGCAACGGATTGATGGCCTATGCCTTTGTTGAGTTTGCCTACAATGTGTTTGGTGAAGACGACAGCATCGAGCGTGATGCCAGTGCGTTCGGCTTAGTGGGCGACTTCGGTGAGGTTGCGATTGGAGATATCGATAACGTATTCGAAGATCTGATTACCGATGCCACTGATCCGTTCCTTCCCC
>JAGXLT010000242.1 GCA_018334525.1 Gammaproteobacteria bacterium | reverse complement strand
GGGGACCACCACGCCATTTTCGATTGGCGCTCAAACACCCTGCCGGCTTTCCGATTTAACCCAGGGCGAGTTTATTGCGGAATTTGAGTTTCTGATTAGCGTTGCTGCTGTTCATGCCAGTCAGATTGACCAACTAATACGCCGATACTCAGTCGATGGCGTTGCCCGACCTGCTTTAGGCGAGGCAACGCTAAACGGCATGTTAAAAGGCTACATCGATCTGATTTTCGCGCACGAGGGCCAATACTTCGTACTCGATTATAAATCGAACTATCTGGGCCCCAGCGATCAGGATTATGACTCGACGTCACTTAAAGAAGCGGTGCTCAAAAGACGCTACGACGTACAATACAGCCTTTACCTACTGGCGTTGCATCGGCTTTTACGTTCGCGACTCGGGGCAGATTATGACTACGACACGCATATTGGTGGCGCTGTCTGCCTTTTCTTGCGCGGCATCCAGCATCCCGATCAGGGTGCTTTTGCCGACCGACCTGATCGCGCACTGATCGAGGGGCTGGATCAGTTGTTAAGTGGAGAAATAACCGATGTTGCCTAAGCGCCTCACGGAATGGGTCGACAATGAATGGGTGCGCAGCACCGATGCCGCTTTTGCCGCCTTACTTGCCGAGCAAGGGGGTGAAACTGATGAAACCGTGCTACTACTCGCTGCCATGGTGAGTCGTCACGTCGCAGACGGCCATATCCGCTTGAACCTCACCGACAGCAACCCGACGCATGAAATGCCCTTTACATGGCTTGCCGGTCTTGACCCGATATTTTTGCAACAAAAGCTATCGGCGTCATCAATCGTACAAACCGCCAGTGCGCCTGAGCAGATAAGTGCCGATACGCAGCCTCTGGTGTGGAATAGCCCCTATTTATACCTGCGCCGTTACTGGGCTAATGAACAGCTGATTTCGGCGGTACTTCAGGCCCGACTGCAGGCACCCTCAATCGAGCTACCTGATCTACGCAAGCGGCTGGATGCATTATTTCCAGTGACGACCGAGCAGCCGGATTGGCAACGCGTAGCCTGCGCGCTGGCCAGCCGCTCACGCTTTACCTTAATTACCGGCGGACCCGGTACCGGCAAAACCCGTACCGTGCTTCGCATCCTTGGATTGTTACAAGCCGCCCGCCATGACACCCACCCGGGCCAGCCCTTGCGCATCCGCCTGGCTGCCCCAACCGGCAAGGCTGCTGCACGGCTTAGCGAATCAATCAGCGCAGAGGTAGATGCCCTGCCGCTGCCTGAGACGGTGCGACAAAACATTCCAAGAGAAGTCAGTACGCTGCACCGGCTGCTTGGACCACGCCCCGGCAGCCGTTTATTTCAGCATAACCGGCAAAACCCCTTACATGCCGATGTGGTTGTCGTGGATGAAGCCTCGATGATTGACCAGGAGCTGACCGCCAGGCTGCTCGATGCATTACGCGCGGACACAACGCTCATTTTACTGGGCGATAAAGACCAGCTGGCGGCTGTCGAGGCCGGTGCGGTGCTCGGCGAGCTTTGCGAAGGTGCGGATTCTGGTAATTATTCAGAGGCAACTCGCAGCTGGCTGGCTGAGACTTCCGGTGATGATATCGGCCAGTGGCAGAGTCAAACCGGCACTGAGCTGCAGCAACATATCGTTAAACTGCGTAAAAGCCATCGCTTTGATCACAATCGCGGCATTGGCGCTCTGGCGGAGGCAATTCGCCTGGAACAAGGAGAACGCGTTAATGAACTCCTCACAGATACCGATGCCAGCACGGGTCTGATTGAACTACGCCATCCGCTTGATAATCGCCTTGAAACCACAGCTTTAGCGGGGTATCGCGGTTATCTGGAAACGCTCGCTGACCAGCGCCCCACCGGGAATGACTATGCAGCGCATACTGCCTGGGCGCGTGGAGTGCTTATGGCCTTTAGCCGATATCAGGTCCTCGCGGTGATTCGCAACGGTCCTTTAGGGGTCAACGGTTTAAATGAGCGTATTGCCAAGCGCCTTAAGGTTGAGGGGCTCATCAGTAAGGACTGGGGCTGGTTTGAGGGCAGGCCCGTGATGGTCACGCGTAATGACTACGAGCTCAATCTGATGAATGGTGATGTGGGTATCTGTCTATCGGTTCAGTTGCCTGAGGAGGATCAGCCGCGGCTTCGGGTTGCCTTTGAGCAACCAGACCAAAGCATGCGGTTTTTCCTTCCCAGCCGACTTGAAGCTGTAGAGAGCGTTTTTGCTATGACTGTGCATAAGTCACAGGGCTCCGAATTTAACGACGTGCTCGTTGTATTACCGGAGACCATGCCCTCTCAGCATCGCCGAGAGGTACTGTACACCGCCGTTACCCGTGCGCGCGCTTCCAGCTGGATTGTCCAACTGCAGAACCACTCGCTTCGCTTTGACTGACGATGGTGTCAGCAATCTGCTCTGCGGTGATCGCGGATAACGTCCAGCCTAAATGGCCATGCCCCGTGTTATAGAACACCCCGGCTCGACGGCCACTCCCAACACGCGGCATCATATTCGGCATCATCGGACGAAGCCCGGCCCAGGGAATA
>JAGXLT010000241.1 GCA_018334525.1 Gammaproteobacteria bacterium | reverse complement strand
AACACCCATTAACGGCACAACATCGGGGCGCCGATGCAATATCAGCCGCCTGCAAGGCAGCGGCTATCACTGGATCTATCCTGACTTCCGCAGTGGCTATGCGCCGCTGATTAACGGCGACTCCGCTCTCGACGAACCACATTAAGCGCTGGATCCTGCGCTGAATAGAACGCGGCTAAGTCACGAATATCTTCATCGCTCAGCCCCTGAGCCTGACCATTCATAATGGCGTTGACCCGTTCGCCGCTGCGGTACTCCCTGAGCACATGCACTAAATAATCGGCATGCTGCCCCGCTAAAATTGGCCAGGCCGGGTTATCAGACACGCCATTAGCATTATGACAGGCAATACAAGCCTGAGATTTTTCACGCCCGGCATCAACATCACCAATAGGCTGCGCAACGGCTGCCCCGGCTGCTAAACCGACAATTGCCGCGATACCGACCATCGCGCGTTGATTAATTTTATGCTGCCCACTCATCGATTTGCTCCGGACGACTCAAAATACGCAGCAATATCCTGGATATCCTGCTCACTCAACGTAGCCGCTAATGCACGCATCGTCGGATGCTGCCGATCACCTGTCTGGTAGGCGCGCAATGCATCAGCAATGTAGGCCGCATGCTGGCCACCCAGCAATGGCACCCGATAAGACGGGTAAGCATTGCGATATCCATCCACACCATGGCAGCCAAGACAGGTGTACGCTTTGGCACGCCCTGCTTCAATCTCCCCTTCTGCGATGGCAAGGAATGGCATTCCTGCCAGCGCCAATGCGGTCACTAATGCCGCTATTCTGAAACGTTTCATGTTGCTCCTCTGGGTCGGCCATCGCCCGACAAATTCGTCGATATAATTCCATGGATCGGCGATCCGGTAAAGTTGACATCGATCAATTTTCACGAGGATGATGTGGGATGGCCAGTGAAATCCTTATTCTTTACTACACCCGTCATGGCGCAACTCATGCCATGGCGCGGCAAATTGCGCACGGCGTAGAGCAAGTTGATGGGGCGAATGCCGTGCTGCGGACCGTGCCCGCTGTTTCAACGGTTGATGAAGCGGTTGCACCTTCCGTACCCGAATCCGGCGCGCCGTATGTCACGCTCGACGAGCTGGCGCAGTGCAATGGATTAATACTCGGCAGCCCGACCCGATTCGGCAATATGGCTGCGCCGCTAAAGTATTTTCTTGATCAGACCGCCGGGCTTTGGATGAACGGTGCATTAAACGGCAAGCCGGCCGGTGTGTTCACGTCAACAGCCAGCATGCATGGCGGCCAGGAAAGCACTTTGCTTAGCATGATGCTGCCGCTGTTACATCACGGGATGTACCTGGTCGGTCTGCCCTACCCCGATAGCGCCCTTGCCGAAACACAAACCGGCGGCACACCCTATGGCGCAAGTCACTGGGCAGGCAGTGAAGCGGCGCGCGAGGTCGACGAAAATGAGGCAGCGCTTTGCCGGTTACTCGGCGAGCGTGTGGCGCATGCGGCTAATCGATTGCAACAGGCCGGCAACTGATGAGTGATCCCAACGCGCTTAAGGAAACAGACACGCATGTGGCTAACTCCATTGCGTATCGCATTGCACTGGGTTGTTATATCGGCCTGATTGTTTTGTTACTGCTTTGGTATTTGTGGCTTGCGCCGCCACCACCCGCCCTGCGCACGCCCATGTTGCTAATTATGCTGCTGCCTTTGCTACTGGGTTTACGGGGCGTGCTTCATCGCCGGCGCTATACCCTGCAGTGGACAGGCATGCTCAGCCTGCTTTACTTTGTTTACGGGATTATGGCGGCTACGGGTCCGGAAGCCACCGCCTGGCTTGGCAGCCTAGAGATGGTGCTGGCGCTCACCTACTTATGCTCAACGATGCTACTTCTGCGCCGCGGTAAAAAAATCCATAAAGCCGCGAAAAAACCGGCTGAATCCTAACGGCCGAGCACTTCACGAATAAACGGAACGGTTAAACGACGCGCTTGCTCAAGCGAGGCCGCATCAAGCCGATCCAGCATTTCGATTAAATGCCGTAATGCCCGTGCTTCATGCCGCAACAGGTAATCGGCACTAGCCGTGGGCAACTCAAGGCCACGCATCTTCGCCTGATGGATCAGAATGGCGCGTCGACGCGCATCATCAGGCGGTGGCAGGCGATATCTCAGCAATCCTTGCAGGCGTGACACCAAATCAGGCAGCTGTATTCCCAGTGCCTCCGGTGCACCCGTTGCCGCGACTAACAACGCACCACCCCGATCGCGCAGCCGATTAAAGCAATGAAACACGGCTTCTTCCCATTCAGGGTTGCCCGCAATGATTTCCAGCCCGTCCAGGGCCACGAGGCCCAGCGCCTCCAAACCGTCCAAACAGCGCGCAGAGCTATCAATAAGCTGACCCAGCGGCAGATAGGCTGCTGTATCGCCATGGTGACTCACCACCTCGCAGGCCGCTTGTAGAAGATGACTTTTCCCGCTTTCCGGTGGCCCGGACAGATAAAACGAAGTGCGCGGCAAGGCGTCTAAACCGACAATTTGCGATACCACCTGCTC
>JAGXLT010000240.1 GCA_018334525.1 Gammaproteobacteria bacterium | reverse complement strand
TCGCCACGGTTCATGGAAGCCGACGCGGCCTCGTAAATGGTGTCTGCGTCTGAATCTCGTAAGGTGTTAATCGTGGCACCACCGGCACACCCGGTTAGAAAAACAGCAACAAGAAGCAGTATGAAAGCGCGCGTCATGGCAAACTCATCTCGTTATCATTGAGGAATGGACAGTCTATTGAAAAGTGATCAGTTCCGCATCCATCGAGAAGCAGTCATTCCGCAGGACGCGGCCGGGCAGCGGCTCGATCAGGCATTAGCGAACCTTTTTCCCGAATATTCCCGGGCGCGACTACAACGCTGGCTCAAGGCCGGCATGCTGGTTGTCGACGATGCATCGCCAAAAGGTCGCACAACCGTGCAGGGCGGTGAATACATTGTCATTGATGCAGAGTTGGAGCAAGAAGGCCCGGTTTTAGCGGAATCGATCCCCCTTGATGTGGTGGCTGAAGATGATGATCTTTTAGTGCTCAATAAGCCAGCCGGCCTGGTGGTACACCCAGGCGCGGGTAATCCGGATGGCACCCTGCAAAATGCGCTGCTGCATCATGCCCCGGGCCTAACGGCCATTCCGCGCTCGGGCATTGTGCATCGGCTGGATCGAGACACCACCGGCTTAATGGTGGTGGCCAAAACGCTCACCGCGCATGCGGCCTTAGTTGAGCAGTTGCAGACCCGCAGTATGGGGCGAGAATATTTGGCCCTCGTGAATGGTCAGTTTACCGCTGGTGGCACGGTAGATGCCCCCTTGGGCCGGCATCCGCGCGACCGGCTGCGTATGGCCGTTCGCCAGGACGGTAAACCCGCTGTTACCCATTACCGCATGGTAGAGCGCTTTGCCGCGCATACCCTTTTGCGCTGTAAGCTCGAGTCGGGACGGACCCATCAAATTCGGGTGCATATGGCCTCTATTCAACACCCGATTGTGGGCGATCCGTTGTATGGCGGTCGCTTGCGCCTGCCTCCCGGGGGCAACGAAACGCTTAATCAGGCATTACGGAGTTTTTCGCGCCAGGCCCTGCATGCCGAGGCATTAACGCTGATCCATCCGGAAACGGGTGAAACCTGCCGATGGGAGGCACCGATGCCCACTGACTTTGCTGATCTGCTAGAGGTGCTGCGTGGCGCTCATCCATCCTGATTGGGCGCTGCCGGTGCGCGCGGGGTTTAGCGCTCGAGAAGGCGGCGTCAGTCAGGGGCCTTACGCTTCGCTGAATCTGGGCATCCATGTGGGAGATGATCCGCAGGCGGTGATAGCAAACCGGGCCCGATTAGCAGCAATGGCTGGGCTGATTGAGGCCCCGCGCTGGTTGTCTCAGGTGCATGGTCATCAGGTGGTGCACGCCAATCAAGTTGTATCCGATCAAACACAGGCCGATGCGGTGTGGAGCGATCAGCCCGGGGTCGTGTGTGCTGTGCTGGTGGCCGACTGCGTGCCTGTTTTACTGGCGGCAGTGGACGGCAGTTGTGTGGCGGCGGTGCATGCCGGCTGGCGCGGCTTAGTGAGTGGCGTGATCGAGCAGACGCTGGCGGCTTTGCCGGTATCGGCTGGACAACTGCATGCCTGGATTGGGCCGTGTATCGGTAAGGCTGCCTATGAGGTTGGCCCTGAGGTGTGGCAGGCCGTGGCTGGCGTGTCGGCCGCCTCTGAAACGGCCAGCGCAGAGAAGCGACACATTGATCTCTCCCTGATTGCCGCGCGCCGTTTGCAGCAGGCAGGCATCGCTCAAGTTCAGCAGGCGCATGCCTGTACTGCCAGCAATCCGCAGCAGTTTTTCTCTTATCGGCGAGATGGCGCAACCGGCCGGTCGGCCGCTTATATTGCGATCGATTTGTAATTTAGCCAATCGCCCCCATATCTCCGATAAAGGAGACGAATTATGCGTATGGACAAATTAACAACGAAATTTCAGATGGCGATTGGCGAGGCGCAATCCCTGGCGCTGGGTCGTGATCATCAAATGATTGAGCCTGAGCACCTGTTGGTGAGCCTGCTCGATCAAACCGGTGGCGGCATTCGCCCGCTGCTCAAACAAGCGGGCGTTAACGTCAGCCAGCTGCGCTCTCAATTGGGTGAGGGGCTAGATCGACTGCCGACCGTCTCCGGGGCCGGCGGCGAGGTGCATTTGTCTAATGATCTGGGCCGCGTGCTGAACCTAACGGATAAGCTCGCGCAGCAGCGTGGTGATCAGTATATCTCCAGCGAACTACTGCCATTGGCATTACTCGATGACAACCGCAGTCGAGCGGCTGAGTTATTGCGCGCAGCCGGTGCAGACCGTGCGGCCATTGAAAAAGCCATTGAAAGCCAACGTGGCGGCGAGGCGGTGAATGATCCCAATGCCGAAGATCAACGTCAGGCGCTGGAGAAATTCACGATTGATCTGACCGAGCGGGCCGAGCAGGGCAAGCTCGATCCGGTGATCGGTCGGGATGAAGAGATCCGCCGCACCATTCAGGTGCTGCAGCGGCGTACCAAAAACAACCCGGTGCTGATTGGCGAGCCGGGCGTGGGTAAAACGGCGATCGTTGAGGGACTGGCCCAACGCAT
>JAGXLT010000030.1 GCA_018334525.1 Gammaproteobacteria bacterium | reverse complement strand
GGAAGATGCATTGGCAGCATCACACCACGCAAAGGGCAGGATGTTTTGGTAGAGGCACTGGCCCAACTCACCACTGCCGCACCGGTCTGGCATTGTCAGCTTATCGGAAGCACCGAATTGGCGCCGGGGTTTGCCAAGGCGATTACCCAGCAGATCGAGCAGGCAGGACTCACTGATCGCATCAAGCTGCGCGGTGCGCTGGATGCAGACGCCCTGAGCAACGCCTATGCCACCGCAGATTGCCTGATTCTGCCGTCTCGCTATGAGGGCTATGGCATGGTGATTACCGAAGCCATTGCTCACGGGTTACCCGTGATTACAACCACGGCCGGAGCGCTTGCCAATACACTGCCAGCGGATGCGGGGCTTGCGGTGAGTCCTGATAATGCCGCTGCGCTTCAAGATACAATACAAACCTTTTTAAGTGATCAATCACTCCAACAGCGCTTACGCGATGGCGCGCTACAGGCACGTCGGCATCTGACCCCGTGGTCCGCGCGCGGCCAGGCGTTCAGCGCGGCACTGACCGACGGATAATGACTTCAATGAGCGAACATTTTGCAGCCGATTGGCTTGCCCTTCGTGAACCGGCTGACCATCGCGCTCGGCCAGACACACTCATTAACCCACTAAACGCAGCGATAGCCACGAGCGACGTAATACGCGTTTTGGATTTAGGCGCCGGCACTGGCAGTAATTACCGCTATCTTGCCCCGAAACTGATACGGCCTCAGCGGTGGACGCTGTATGACCATGACCCGGCGTTACTGGCACACACCGCCAGTGAACACGACGTCACCCCCTTAACCGGTGACTTACAGGTGCTAATCGGCCCGTATGGCCAATCCCTGCTGGCGAAAACCGACCTGATTACCGCCTCTGCTTTGCTTGATCTGGTCAGCGCCGCCTGGCTTGATGCACTGATTGAGCAAATCGTTGCTCGGCGTATTCCCGCCCTATTCGCCCTCAGCTACAACGGCCATATCGAAAGCATTCCGGCTACCGCTGCCGATCAGGCACTCGTGCAGGCCGTGAATGCGCATCAACGCAGCGAAAAAGGCTTTGGGCCGGCGCTGGGGCCGGATGCCGGCAGTTACTGCGCCGAGCGATTTAGGCATCACGGTTATCACGTTTATGTTGCTGAGAGCCCCTGGCTACTCGGCCCCGACGAGGCTGAATTACAGCAGCTGTTAATCACCGGCTGGATACAGGCCGCCTCTGCGGTGCAGCCGGGTAACGCGACAGCCTTTGCTCAATGGCAACAGGATCATCTTCATCAGATCTCTCATAAACGGCTGCGCGTGGGCCATCAAGACCTATTAGCGCTGCCCGCATGAAGCCGGTTTTATTGCGTTTTTTAATCAGTTCCGCGCTGATCGGCATTGTGATCTGGCAGCTTGATCGCACCACACTCTGGCAGCTTTTGCAAAACACGCAGGTGGAATGGCTGGTTGCCGCGTTTGTACTGTTATCCCTGCAAATTTTTATTTCAGCATGGCGCTGGCGCTATACCGCAGCGCAACTCGGGATGGTGCTGACCGGCGCAACCGCCGTGCGAGAGTACTATTTAGCAACGCTCATCAACCAAGTTCTACCTGGCGGCGTTTTAGGGGATGCGCAACGCGCATGGCGTCACTCTAAAACATTAGCGCGCCGCAGCCCCGCGTTTCAGGCCGTGGTGATTGAACGTCTATCCGGGCAGATCGCAATGGTGGCGCTAGCAGTCGTCGCATTACCGATCGGCTCACTCAGCACCACACTGGCTGTCAGCTTAATGATTATTGCCAGCGTCGCATTGGTGCTTTGGATAGTAAGGCGCCAGGCACAGGTTGCCGGTTGGCTACAGGCGGTAAGGGTTGCGCTGCTCAACCCGCCGGTTCTGCTGGTTCAGTTGGTCGCTTCGTTGCTGGCCGCGATTGCCTGTGTGGCCGCTTTTGCCTGTTGTGTCGTCGCAATTAATCCGCAGGCAGGTAGCTCACTCGGGCACTGGCTGCCACTGATACCGCTGGTTTTATTCACTATGCTAATTCCCATTACGGTGGCCGGCTGGGGGCTTCGCGAAGGTGCAGCCGCCGCACTGTGGGGGTGGGCAATGCTGCCTGCAGCACAAGGCGTTGCTGCGGCAATTTTATATGGCTTTATGGCCTTAATCACCGCGCTGCCGGGGCTTCTCGTCCTTTTGCGACGCGGCAGTCCAGCCTGAATAACACATCTTCATCCAACGCAAAGCGTTCAACAGGCAAACGTTTAGCCTGATCCATATGAGTAATCGGCGGTAGGCTGAGGCCTGTGGGTCCTGCGCCGATGACTACGGGTGCAATCGTTAAAAAAAGCCAGTCAAGCAAATCAGCAGCGAACCAGGCAGACACCGTTGTCGCCCCGCCTTCAACCAATAATCGCTGCACCCCTCTTTTAGCTAATGCCCTCAAAATGCCCTGTGGGGTGTATGGCTGCGGGGAAAGGCATTCAATATGATCGGGCATTGATATTGCCTGATCCGGTGGTAGCAATAATAAAGTGGGCGCCTGGAAATCGTTAAAAACGGCATACTGCGTATCAAAAGGCACTCGAGGAGCCATCACAACGCGTAGCGGATTTGGCCCATCAACATGCCGTACTGTCAGTTGTGGGTTATCCTTGATCAGCGTGCCGGGTCCTATAAGAACTGCATCGCAGAGGGCACGCAGTTGGTGCAGGTGAACCCGATCAGCCTGACCTGTCACATAATGAGAGTGCCCGGTAGCGGTGGCGATGCGTCCATCTAAACTCTGCCCTAATTGTGCAATCACCTGTGGAGGATGGGGCTGATCTTCCAGTAATGGGCCATATGGGGAATTGTTATCCAGCTCCATGGTCTATTCCTTCTGAACAATAATAAGGAGGCATAATGCAACGCATCCGACGGGCGCTGGCAGAGCTTAGAAGCGGCGAGCCACTTTTTTTAAACGATGAACGGGATCCCAGTTTAATTCTGGCCGTAGAGACACTCAACGCAAACCGACTGCAAATGCTCAATGCATTTACCGAAAAGCCTTTACGGCTGTTGATAACCTCTCATCGTGCCCGCTCTCTTGGTTATTCCACAAAGGGTACCGAGCCGGTTGCATTATCACTGGCTGACACACCGAATATCGAAGCATTGGCCGGTTTATGCTGTGCCGGCATTGCAAAGGAACAGATAGCGCCGCTAACCGAAGTGCATCTGATGGATACCGCCGCGATCGCACTGGCTAGGCGAGCACGCTTGCTGCCTTGTCTGATCTCCGCCAGCGTCGCGCCGCAATATACCGCCATCCTGGCACAGCAGGTTATCGAAGGTGAGCTGCTTGCCGTGCCAAGATCTTTGCTGCATCAAATTACCGCGCAGACCATCGCAAAACCGGAGCGTGTCAGCGAGGCAAGTGTCCCGCTAAGCGAATCAGAAGAAGCACGCTTTGTACTGTACCGCGAACCCGACGGCCTGGGTGAGCATGTCGCCGTAATTGTGGGTGATCCCAATAAATGGCCTGAAGCACCGGCGGTACGGCTGCACTCTGCCTGCCTGACGGGGGATTTATTTGGATCGCTACGCTGCGACTGTGGTGAGCAACTTCGCAGCGGCATTGCCGGCATCGCCGAAGCTGGCGGAGGTGTTTTGTTATATCTCGATCAGGAAGGCCGCGGCATTGGTTTAGCCAACAAATTGCGCGCCTATACACTACAGGATAGTGGATATGACACGATTGATGCAGATGCAGAATTAGGATTTGGCGATGATGAACGCCAGTATGAGGGCACGGCTGCCATTCTGCAGGACCTAGGAATTAAGCAATTAACGCTGTTCACCAATAACCCCGCAAAAATTAACGCCCTTGAAGCGGCTGGCATCACTGTGAAAGGCCGGGAGGCGGTACTGGGTAAGCTCAACCATCACAACGCGCGTTATCTGAATGCTAAATCAGATCGTGCCGGCCATTTGCTTGACGATATCCTTACCGAAGATCAGCCACCTCGGTAATCAGCTGGTTAAGCGCAGCCGCATAATGCGCGGCCAGCTGCTCACCGAGCGCACGTGTGCCCAAGGTGGCATTGCCGGCAACACCTGCCGGGCCAAGGTCTTCTGCCATCCAGGCTAATTGCCCGTCAAGCAGAGCAGGCGCGCAGTCCGGCTGCCAGTCGGCTACCGCTTCGTCTCGCACCCGCTCCGGCATAAAATGGCGCATTAAGGCAGTCTCAATCGCGCCGCCGTGCAAATCATACCGGCGCACCGACGACGGTAAGACATGCTCGGGTATGGCCCAATCAAAGTAGCAAATGCTGGCCACGTATAATCCCATATCGCGGCGCAAGCGCGTCGCAGCAATATCCAGGCCCGCTTTATTGCCCCCATGGCCGCTAAAGAAAATGAGCTGCCGACCGCCTGCGGCCGCAAAGCCGGCACCGCATTCATACGCCATTGCCTGAAGGGTATCCGGCTCTACCGATAGCGTGCCGGCAAAAGTCTGATGTTCAATGCTATCGCCAATCGGCATGAGCGGCAGCCGCAGCACCGAAATGGATTCGGGCAGCTGGGCCAGTGCATCGTCCACCAGCGATTCTGCTAAAAGACAATCGGTGGCAAACGGAAGGTGTGGGCCATGCTGCTCAAAAGCACCAAACGGCAGGATTGCGACCGGGGACTGCGCCATTAACGCCGGTATGTCCGGTGCCGCCAGCATTTTCCAATCAAAAATTGCCATTAACTATGCTCCAACGCATCGAGACGAGTGGCCAGCATATCCGGGAAGCGCTTAAACCAGACGGCATTTAATGGGGAAGGATGCGGCAGGGGATGTAATCTCAGCGTCCGCCCGGTCACCGATGCCGGGCCTTGATAGTCAATCTGCAGACTGTTGGTAAACCGATCAGAGGATGCCCAATGGGCTTTAATTACTTCAGCCACCAATTTGCTTTGGGCGATGGCAAACCAAAAAAATGCCTCTCGCCCCAGGGTAATGATGTCGACACCCTGCCACTGCGTGAGCAATACTTCGGACACTAATGGTTGAAACTGGCGCTTGACCGACATTGACCAGGCCTTATTACCCATTGGCTTATAAGGAACCGTATTGACCCAAAAATACGCATCCCCGGCTGTTTCAGGTTGACGTGCGTGCAATACATTCCGAATCTGACGGCCACCGGCACCAACAAACGGCATACCCACCTCAACCTCCTCACGCCCGGGATCCCGGCCAAAAAAGGCGATCTTTGCATGCGCCGGGCCAAGACCAAAAATGGGCTCACAAGGGTCTCTACCGGCAGCCGTGTACACACTGCGGTCAATACCCTTCAGGTCGGCAGCCAGAGCCCGGAGGCCCGCGTCAATGAACGGTTGCCTGTCGCTCACGCGTATCCCGCAGCACACCCAGCACATCAGACTCCCAGCTGCGCGCTAACCGGGATTTCGCAACCACGGCTGAAATCTCCTCCGGACTGGCAACAGCACCATCCGCATTACCCACAGCGATTCGTGAGCGATGCTCATCACGCAGCTCATAGGCCCGCTCCCCCGTATCGCCATCACCCACACGCAATGTAATTTCGTCGGCATCGATTACAGCACGCCAGTTGATCTGCGCTGTCCAGCCCCGTTCGTTACCGTAGATAGACACGCCAGCAAGCTCATGGCCTTTACCAACACTACTGTCCATCACATGCACACTACTATCCATATGCTCAAATGGGCTTTCTTCCAAAATCTGCAAAAGAATTTCTTTAGAGATCAGGGCATCGGAATTCATTACTTTGCCTCCTTTTACAGCGGGGCCATGTCGACATCATACAGCCGCACGCGCAGTCTGTTGAGTCGCGATGCATTCGGGTATGCTTTCGGATATGGGGACAACCGGCAATCAAAAGCGTAAACGCGCTGAACGCACCCGAGCGTTCTTGCAGGAACTCTGCGAGCACTTCCCGCAGTGCTTTACCGCAGATAGAGCTGCTGTGCGCCCGCTGGCAATTGGTATTCAGGCAACCCTGAAAACGGCGATAAGCGAGCATGCCACGCTAGCGGAGACCCCCGCATGGCTTATAAGGCAAGCGCTGGCAAGATATACCGGCTCCCCGGCCTATCTGCAGGCGATTATTGAAGGGAAACCCAGAATTGACCTGCAGGGCGAAACCGTCGAAGCGGTATCACCTGAAGCCATCGCCGCGGCTAAAGAGCGACGGACACAACAAAAAGTGGCTGCAGCAGCACGCCGCGAAGCACAAGCCGAGGCGGCAGCGGAAGAACGTCGTGCTGCAAAGCTGAATCGCCTGGCTGAACACTTCAACCGCAAAGACTAAAGGGGCAAGGCATGTTGTGGGAGGGCTGGCTCACCCTTGGCGTCGTTCTTGGCGCGCTGATTGCTATGGCATCGCATCGGGCATCGCCACTTGCCGCCTTATTTACTGCGCTTGCCGTGTTAATGACCACTGCGGCCTTCACGGGCACCAGCCGTCTACTGAATGCCGGCGAGGCTGCCTCAGGCTTTGGGAATATCGGACTGATTACCGTGGGGCTGCTTTTCGCGGTGGCCAACGGGCTTACCCGCACAGGCGCAATTCAGTGGCTTATTCAACCTTTGCTGGGCCAGGCAAACGGGCTTGCCTCGGCCCAAATACGGTTACTCACCCCCGTTGCCGGCTTGAGCGCCTTTCTGAATAACACACCGATTGTGGCCGTTTTTCTGCCGGTAATTGATGATCTGGCGCGCCGACTGAAAGTACCGGCATCACGGCTTTATCTACCCCTAAGCTATGCGGCTATCTTGGGTGGCACCTGCACCTTAATTGGCACGAGCACCAATTTAATAGTCAACGAGCTGCTTATAGAACGTGATGGCCCGGGCCTTGCGCTATTTGATCTTGCCTGGATTGGCATTCCGGCTTTATTCCTCGGTCTGCTATACATCGTTTTGATGTCGGGCTTATTGCTGCCCGACCGCGCGGATGCGCGTCGCGAACAACTTGATCCCAAACGCTACACGGTTGAGGTAGAGGTTGAAGAAGAAGGCGCGCTGGTCGATCAGACCGTAGAAGAAGCCGGCCTGCGCCATCTGCCCGGTCTGTTTTTGGCCGAAATTGAGCGCCATGGCCGCATTATTCCTGCTGTTGGGCCAAATGAACGCCTGCAAGGCGGCGACCGACTCGTCCTTGTTGGTATTCTCGACTCAGTGGTCGATTTGCACCAAATGCGCGGACTGCGCCCTGCGACCGATGCGGTTGAAAATCTCGATGCACCAAAGGCAGAACGCTGCCTGGTTGAGGCTGTGGTTGCAGAGACCTGCCCTTTGATTGGTCGCAGCATTCGCGTAGGTCGTTTCCGCGAGCGTTATCGCGCCGCTGTGATTGCAGTTTCGCGCGGCAGCCGGCAACTCAAAGGCAAAATCGGCGATATTGTCTTACGCCCCGGCGATACGCTGTTACTGGAAACTCACCCGGAGTTTATTGATGAGCATCGTGACAGCCGTGATTTTTATCTAGTCAGTGGCGTTAACGACTCAAGCGCTGTGCGGCATGAAAAAGCACCAATTGCGCTACCGATAATGGGCGTCATGGTGCTATTAGCCGCATCACCCTGGGTAACGATGCTTAATGCCGCATTGCTTGCCGTTATTGCACTGATTGTGACCCGCTGTATTAATCTGGGCGAGGCATTACGCGCGATACGCTGGGATGTTTTACTGGTAATTGGCGCTGCAATTGGGCTGGGGCAGTCGTTAAGCAATAGCGGTGCCGCCGAGATTATTGGCATACAGGTTATTGGGCTTACAGCGGACAATCCCTTTTTGACATTGCTGGCGATCTACCTGTTAACCTCTATGACCACTGAAGTCC